>JBDHXS010000371.1:0-6922 GCA_039810845.1 Runella sp.
CACGAAAAGTTTTCTCAATTTTGGCAATACCGAATACCCCATTTGGTTGCGCATAGATGTTGAAAACTCGTCGAATGAAGCGTTATTCTTGACACAAGAATTGCACGATGTGCGGCTACTTGATTTATATGTATTTGACAAGAACGATTCGCTAAGAGCCTGGCAAACAGGCGCAATGCGACCTTTTGGAACACACTTTTTGAAACGCAGCAATACTGTTTTTGACATCGGAAAAGCCCCCAAAAGAGTCTATTTACGCATCCAAAACACCAGTGTGTATGTACCGCTAAAAATGGGTACGATTCAAGCCGTTTCTAATTATTTACACAAATATGACTTGCTTTATGGGGCTATTTACGGCGTTTTGTTGGCGTTGATGTTCTACAATTTGTTTGTGTTTTTGGTCGTTCGCGACCGCGTATTTCTCTATTATTTCTTCTATATTCTCACCTCGGGTTACATCATTTTTAAAGCCGACAACCACCACCACGAATTTATTTTTAAGCAAATCCCTAATTTTAGTTCAGACATCAATTCTTCTTCCGTCATCACTTTATTTTTTATCATTCTCTTTGCCAATGCCTACTTACGAATGAAGGAACTGACCCCCAAATTCTTTTGGACGTTGGTGGTTTTGTGGTGTATTGGGCTGGTTGTGCTGCCTCTGGAATGGTTTCCTTACCGTGGCTGGGTCAATGACGTGTTTCAGTTGTTGGTGATTTCCATTATGTTAGTGCTATTGGGAGCCAGTATTTACATCCATTTTTTGGGTTTCAAACACGCTCGTTATTTTGTGTTGGCTTTTGGTTTTTACATTTATGGGGTTGTCAATGTATTGTTGGGTTTTATGGGAATTGTGTCGATGAATAATTTACGTTCGGCGTATATCTACCAAATTTGTTCGGTGTTGGAGGCCATTTTCTTTGCTTTTGCGGTGGCCTACCGTTTCAACACTTACCGAAAAGAAGCCAAAGATGCGCAAGAAATTGCGTTGAAACGCTCGCAAGAACACGAAGCGTTACTGCAAAAAAACGGTCAGTTGCTTGCCGAAAAATTACAAATGGAACAAAGCCTTCAATCGGCATCTAACCCCAAAGATTTTGACCAGTTGCTTCAACAAATCAAATCGGATAGCCAACCCATCAAGAAGATTTCGATTCCGACCATAGAAGGGGTCATTCTGTTTCCCGAACAGGACATCAACCGCTTGGAAGCAATGGGAAGTTATTGCACCATTTACTTGACCGACCACAAAAAAATCACTACCTCCAAGCCCATGGCGCACTTTGAGCAGATGATTGACGAACGGCAGTTTATGCGCATTCATAAGTCGCACATTGTTAATCTCGACAACGTAACGCGCTACATTCGGGGTGAAGGTGGGTCGGTAGAAATGAAAGACAAATCGGTGGTACCCGTGTCGCGACGAATGAAAAACGAACTTTTGCAACGGTTGGCCATCGAAACACCCGCCGTTTAGAAATTAGATGCCGCCGTTCAGAAAGTAGAATTGTTTTGAGAGTAGTAAGGCCACTACTTTTGGAGTGAAGAAATAAAAAGCACTCTTAAACCTCAAAATTATGTCAAAATCGGCCAAAACTGTCTATTTTTTCAGTTTTTATCTTTTCTTGGTAGGGCTTGAACTTACCTTTATCCCTAACTTTTTTACCAAAACGGCACAACTTCCCGAAGCCCACGAACCCTACATTCGAGTGGTGGGGATTTTGGCCATTATCCTTGGCGTTTATTATTATCAGTCTGCCAAACACGACCTCACGCCTTTCCTCAAAACCACCATTTTGGGACGTTCGATTTATTTTTTAGGCTCCGTTGGTTTAGTCGTTTCTCAAATTGCCCCGCCTGTTTTTATAGCTTTCGGTGTCGTGGACTTGCTCGGCGCTATTTGGACATGGCGAACGCTGAAAAGCGAAGGAAAAATATAGCATCAATCACCAAACAATAGTTTTTACTTACACAATCCATTCAAATTTCATGAAAAAAATCATCATTACCACGCTTTGCGTTTTTGCCATTTTACCCATGGCTTTTGCTCAAACCCAAGCCGAAAAACTCTTTCAGGCAAACGTAGAAGAATATCAGAAAAACCCCATGAAAAATATCTCGGAGCGAGCTACCGACGATTACGTGCTGATTTCGGGCAGTGGTTATATAGCTAATAAAACACAGCTTGTTGCTTTATTTAAAAATGTCAGTCGAGTAGATGTAAGCTTTAAAGATTTGAAGGTACGTCAGTTTGGAAACACCGTTATTGCCACAGGCAGAGAACGTTCAGTAAGGCATTACACCGACGGTACACCCGATTTAACCACCGATTATCTTTCGACCTACGTCTATGAAATCAAAGGAGACCATTTGGTTTCTTTAAGCGGACAGCATACTACTCCTACGGCGAAATGATGTTAATCCTGTAAGAAAAATCCCCACTAAGCAGTGTCTTTAGTGGGGATTTTTTAGTGAAGTATATCAACCTAAAACACGTAGGAAAGCATAAAACTTGGTGATAGCCTGCTCGATAAATTCAATGATAGGCTTTCTTGAGAGGAAAAAGGTGAGTTATATTGAATACTTAAATCAGCCAATTCGGCCTCAACCAAAAAGCGGGTGCTAATCAAGTACGCAAGTCCGACCGATGAACCCAACTGATAGGTGTTAGTGTGGTAAGTACTATTCGTAGAGCTTCCTTTATCGATTGAGTTAAAACGCATGAAATTAAGCGAACTCTCAATGTAAGGTGTAAAGCGACTTTTGGCTAAGTAGCGCTTCCCAAAGATACCACCCGAGTATTGCTCATGGGTTCTGGTAAAATCTCCTGATGAGTTGGTATATCTCTCTTTGTCTTTTGCCAAACCAACACTTGCTCTTACTCCAACCACAGTTCTATCTTTTACAAACTTCCCAACTTTTACCCCAAAACGGTAATTACTCTCGTTGTTGCCTATTCGGTAATTACTCCCAAGAATATTATTGTTTTTCTGCTGCAACAAAGACAAGCCTGCGTCAAGTCCAACGACCCAATTGCCGTTTTGTAACGTAGAAAGCGTTGCTTCCTCTACCCGAAACGACGTAGGACGCACCCAGTAAAGTAAACCCAAAGAGACTCCCGAAAAATTAATAGGAAAGGAGTGCGAGTTAGTTTCGGCCTTTAGCGCCCACTGTTTATCTATGAAATAAATGGCTCCCGCCTTAAAGATTGGGTTTACTGAAAAATTAGAATAATCTGAGGTTGAAAGCGTGTTTGTTCTGTCTTCACTTTTACTATTAATTAAACCAAAATCAATATTTATTCCTCCTCCAACAAATCCACGCCATTGATTTTTCCCAAAAAAGTAAGCTCCTGAAGTACCTATTCCAAAACTCGAATTGGTCATTCGGAACTGATTATCACTAGACCTCCCTACTACATTGCGGCTAAAGACGATACTCTCATTGGCATTGATTTCCCAAAGAATATTATCTTTTACAAATTTTCCATACTGAAGCCCTAAGCCCACAGTCGTACTTCGCCATTTTGAGTTGTAATCCGTTTTTTTCAACGTCGTTTCAAATCTTGTAGAAAAATTACCTGTGATAAACGAATTCCCTTTTTCGGTTTGGCTACAAACGTTGAGTGCAACAATGGTGAGTAAAAGTACGTAAGCGTTTTTCATGATGTGCTGATTTTAGAGTGAATAATTCTACTCTAAAACGTATTATTCAACTAAAATATTAGTGTAATCAAATCCTAAATAATGTTAAATTGCCTTTTACTATTTCAATTTCCAGCAAAACCTCAAAAATCCCCATTCTGGTTTATTTCCAAATGACACCATCGATAAGGATAGACCAGCTTATTCTATTTCCATCCATTTTTTGACATACTTCAAAGCTGCTCAAAATAGATTTTACCTTAATTTATCTGAAAGGGAGGAAAGAGCAGTACCATTTCCAAAAAACAGTAGATTGAAGAGTTGAGCGATTGTTCTATTGTATCACTTTGAGACAATCGTAGGATGGTACAGGATACCAATGGTATAAAACAGCTATATTTTTGAACTTACAAAAGAACAAAGTCAAAAAATCCATTGACAACCCTTAATTATATTCCCTAAATTTATGAGACAAATTCTTTCAGTCTGTTGGCTTTTAGTCCTATTGGCAGGGCGGGTGTTGGCAAACGTCGCGCTTAACCAACTACAAGTCAACTATCAAGCCACACCCTTAGGAATTGACACTCCCATTCCGCAGTTTTCTTGGCAAATGAAAGCCTTGGACGCCAAACGAGGTTACAGCCAAACCGCCTACCAAATTGTGGTTTCCAACGCTAAAAATCAAGTAGTTTGGGATACCAAAAAGGTAAATTCGGCGCTTTCGCATGGCATCGAATACGCAGGAAGTGGCCTCCAACCTACGACGCGTTATCAGTGGAAATTGACTGTTTGGGACAATACGGGCAAACCGATTACAAGTAGTTCGTGGTTTGAAACGGGCTTGATGAACCCTTCGATTGCGGCATGGTCAGGAGCCAATTGGATTGGAGGAGGCGATGACGATATGGTGTTGTATTCGCACTATTTATCGGTGTTTAAATTTGAGTATGGGGTTCAGCTCGATAAAACCAGCAATGCTACGAAAGCTTCTTTTGTATTTGGTGCCAACGACCGCCGTTTGATGACCAAAGACTTGAACCTCATGGGGGTAACCAAAGGCAAAAACGAAAGTTATGTGGCCTTGGAGTTAGATATTTCCAACGTTAGCGACGCTGCGGACGGTCTTGCCAAACTGAATATTTATCGTGTAGGCTATACCAAAGACGATAAAGAAGACGTCCCATTGAAAAGTTTTGACATTCCGCAATCGTTGATAAATGCGGCCAATAAATACGAAAAACACCAATTACTGGTGGAATGTAATTTTGGATTGTTTGAATTTTACGTGGACGGAAACAAAGATGCTAACAAGCTGAAAGATAAAGTAGCACCCGCAGGCGGGGGAGGTCGGTTTGGCGCTCGGGGGTACAACTTAAACCCCGTTGGAAGTGGAAATAACTACATCAGTTTTCCGATGTTAGCCGACATTGGTTTTCGCGTTCCTAACGGACAAAAAGCCTTTTTTTCGGGCGTAACGGTTCGGAATTATCGTTATCCATCCAATCCAATTTTTACCGAAAACCTTCAAAAACAACCATATTCGGGGATTTTTTCGGCTTCAAATGTAAAAATTGAGAACGGAAGCTACGCAGTAAGTGGCGGCTTAGTCACGGCTGACCCTAGCCGAAATGCAGCGCCCATGCTTCGGACGACTTTTACCACTCAGTCGAAACCCATCGCAAAGGCACGTTTGTATGTTACTGCCCGTGGGATTTACGAGCTATTTCTCAACGGTAGCCGCGTTTCTAACGATTATTTTAACCCAGGTCTTACGCAGTACAACAAAACCCACATGTACCAAACGTACGATGTTACCTCTGGTATAAAATCGGGTAAAAAGAATGCCATTGGAGCATGGTTGAGCGAAGGCTGGTGGAGTGGAAACATTACTTACAGCGGCGAAAACTGGAATTTCTTCGGTGACCGTCAGTCGTTGTTGAGCAAATTGGTCATTACCTACGCCGATGGTTCAGAACAAGTGGTGACGTCAAATCCTACCGAATGGAAGTTTTTTAGCGATGGCCCCATTCGCTACGGGTCGTTTTTTCAGGGCGAAGTATATGATGCCAACAAAGAAGCGGCCGTCAATGGCTGGGCGACGGCGGACTACAACGACGCTGCTTGGAAATCGGCAGTGGTTATACCCTTGGATGGAACTGCGTTTAAGGGTACCGTTACCGATGCTTTGGGGCGGAAATCGTCGCTGGAATACGATGACTTTAAACTTGTTGGGCAAATGGGTGAAAATGCCACGATTGTCAAAACCCTTACGGCCAAAAGCGTGGAGGAAGTGCGCCCCAAGGTATTTGTCTATGACATGACGCAAAACATGGTGGGTGTACCTCAAATCACCATTAAAAATGGCCGAAAAGGCCAAGCCATTACCCTGCGTTTTGCCGAAATGAAATACCCCAATTTGCCCGATTACAAAGGCAACGAAGGCATGGTGATGATGGAAAACATTCGGGCGGCGTTGACCCAAGATTTGTACATTTTGAAGGGGGGCGACGAAGTCATTCAGCCGCGTTTTACCTTTCACGGCTACCGCTATTTAGAAATTACGGGCATTGACCAAGCCATTCCTGTGAGCGATGTAAAGGGCTTGGTGATTAGCTCGGTTATGGATTTGTCGTCGAGTTTCGCCACTTCCAACGAACTGGTGAACAAACTTTGGCAAAACATTACTTGGTCTTTGCGCAGTAACTTCTTGTCGATACCGACCGATACTCCCGCCCGCAACGAACGGATGGGCTGGAGCGGCGATATTTCGGTATTTGCCAAAAGCGCGACGTATTTGGCACAAGCCAACCCATTTTTAAGGCGTCATTTGTTGGCCATGCGCGACATGCAGCCTGAAAATGGCCGTTTTACCGACGTCGCACCCGTGGGTGGTGGTTTTGGGGGAACGTTATGGGGAAGTGCGGGGATTACTGTGGCTTGGGAAACCTATCGACAATACGGTGATAACCAGCTACTACGTGAGCATTACGATGCCATGAAAAAGTACATCAACTTCTTGGAAACCAAGGTGGACAAGACGAACGGGATTTTGAATGAAGGCCCGCTGGGTGACTGGTTGAGTCCCGAAAACAACAAAAATGATAACACCCTTTTCTGGATGTCCTACTTTGCCTACGATTTGGAAATTATGAGCAAAGTCGCGACCATTTTGGGCAAAACCGACGATGCGGCGCAGTTTGCTAAACGTCAACAAGAAATCAAAAAGACTATCAATGAGGTTTATATTGATAAAAATACACACCGTACTGTCAAAT
>JBDHXS010000372.1:0-6905 GCA_039810845.1 Runella sp.
GACAGGTAAATCATAAAACCGTACTTTTGCACCACCAAAATCGGATTGTCTGGTGGTGTAATGGTAACACAGAAGATTTTGGTTCTTTTATTCAGGGTTCGAGTCCTTGCCAGACAACCAAACACTTCCAACAGCCCCTCAAACAGCCCGTTTTGAGGGGCTGTTGGGTTTACTACCCTTTTTCAAGATTTAGTCCACAAATAGGCCGATATCTGCATCTAAATCGGTTGCCTGCGAAAAGCCATAGTTGTAATCTCAGTGATAACTGTGCAAATGAATCTTCAATACATCAGAGTAAAATAGGCTTTCATGTCGTGCAGCCGACAATTGATACCACTTCTTACTGCGAACTTTGTGGAGTTGTTAAAACTAAAAACAAACATCTATGAAATCATCAGTAAAAATCAGTATCGTTTTGCTATTGACAGCTCTTCATTTACGAGCCCAAAAATCAGAGATTTTCGTCCAAGATAGTGTAGCCGTCAAGGGCTATGATGTAGTCGCTTATTTCACCCAATCGGCTCCAGTAAAAGGAAATCCAGCGTTTGTTCAGGTATGGAAAGGCAGCAAATGGTACTTTGCCAATCGCGAAAACCAAGAAACATTTAAAGCTTCCCCTGAAAAGTATGCTCCGCAATACGGCGGTTATTGCGCTTATGGCACTGCAAGAGGCTATAAAGCCTCCACCGAACCAGATGCATGGACTATCAGCAATGGAAGATTGTACCTCAATTACAACACAAAAGTCATGGAAACATGGCGAAAAGACCAAGCTAATTATATTGACAAATCCGACAAAAACTGGCCTACCGTCAAAAACAAGGAATGATTTCGCAACGGTTTCATCTCATGGGTTGATGTGGGTTGGTTTCTCTAAATAGTTCTTCATCTCACGCGGCAATCGAAAAACTTCGCCTTTTTGGTTAGAAAAATACAGTGAAGATTGAGATGGTTGCCGCGCATGGCCATCCGCCCAAAAGGCGTAAAAAGCGGGATGTACATAAAGCGGACGACGTACATAAGAATGATTGAACACAGCTTTCGGGGTCAAAGAGTTCTGTTTTTTCCAGCTTTTTCCCTGATTTTTGCTTTCCCAAACGACTACTTCTCCACCCGTTCCATAAGGCTGTGGGCCAGCGTCGGTTGGCCCAATAATTTTCCAACTTCCTTTGTTTTCTACATAGATCGACCCCATATCATAGTTATGATCTGAAGTTGTAACGGCGTGAATTTCCCATTTTTTCCCATTGAAATGGGCAACCTGCCATGTATGTGGCCCCTGACTTGGGCCAGGGTCAGGGCCTTTGCTGGTGACATACAAGATAATAGGACGCCCTTGGCTATCGTATGCCACGTCATTGATGTACACGTTTAATCCTTCCGAACGGTAATCTTTGACCAACGTCCCATTTTGTGAAGCAATAAGTGGTAATTGTATCTCTTCGCCCTGAGCATTTTGCCATGTCTTCCCAAAATTCTTGGTTTCTACATAATATAAGTTGGTTCGATAATCCAACCCTGCGGCTTTTTCCGTATCGGGGTGCATATTGAATGAAGTTCCAACTTTGTTTTTCCATTGTCCACTGGTCTGGTAATGCCCTTCTTCAATGGTCCCAATATCCTTGATCTCAGACCAGTTGATGCCGTCTTTACTTGTAATGTAACCAATGGTACGACGGGGCTTCTTTGCTCCATATTTCAACATACCTCGTTCGTAGTGCGTCATCAAATGGAAAAAACCTTTTCCTTTCTGGTAATAGCTTTGCAGGTACGAGAAATTATCGAAAGGTATTTCTTGGCCATTTTTGAAATAGGTTGCGTTGATTTTATCAAAAACGCTAATATCAAAAGGCTTCCGACTACGGTGAATATAAGAGGGTCTTTCAACACCATGTGACGTCGAAAACATCCAAAGGTAGCCTTGTGCATCTATATTCAATACGGGATTATCGTGGGCATCATCGGTGGATTTGTTAAGTACAATCGTAGGGCTTGCTACCTCTCCAGTGGTATGATCAAAGTAGGAAATTTCGTGCAAAAGGCTTGGCTGTGCCTCTTTTGAAGCTCCTCCAAAACAAAAGAATGTCTTTTTTACTTTGGGGCTATATACTGCAAATGGGTTGTGATTGGAGGGATATGTTCCTAACCCACCACTGTATTTATGGACGTATTCGTTGTTAAGTTTTCCGATGTGATACCAAATTCCCCGAAAGCCGTCGTCGATTTGGTTGAGGGTCTGTGCGTTTGCGATTTCAAACCCTATAAGTATTAATAATAGCAACAGTGTTATTTTCATAAAATAGGTTTTTACTTCTTCCAATCGTTCAATGATGGGATTTTTGTCTCTTTATTGACTTCTATTCCTTCAGGAATCAGCAATACATTCAGTGTGCTGGTAGAATTGGCTGAAACAGTAGTTTCAAAACCTACTAAAGTAGTACCAGGATTAGGCGCATCATAATCATGACTTGGTTGTGTTGACCACGTTTTTAGCACAACATTGGTCGGCTCCAAGACCTTTATTTGCAATTTTTTACCTTTTTGTGTGAGTTCTGCTGTACCATCTCCCATAATACGTACTTCGGCGGGGGCTATCATTGCCCATTTCACAGTGCTTGTTCTCTCTCCTGCTGTAATCTCATCTTTTATGACTACATATTTTTGATCAACAATTGCCACTCCTCGCTTGGCCGAAGCCACCACGTTTTTGTAAACGGCTGTCATGTCGGTCATAGCACTTAGAAAAGTAGGTTTATTGGTAAAACCAGTAATAGCAGCATAGCCTTCTACCCGCTGCAGTTCATTGTTGAAAGTAAGTGTGCTGTGGGCAAAGTTGTTGTAACGATATACCTCCCAACGTTGTGCATTTTGTCCTTTATCCCACAATTTTACCCCTTTCGATTCCAGCGATTCGTATTCTTGCATTCCAAAATCCATACTCCAACGTTCGCCAAGGGCATCCATTACAAAACTACCAATGTCCATGTGTCCGTGATTAACGGAAGGGGAACCTGCTTTCAAACCTACATAAATAGCATTGGGGTCAGTCCAAGAGGAACGCATCATAGCTACAGGATTTTTACCTTGCCCCACCCAAATCAATTGTTGAGGTTCTTTGGCCTTGCTCAAATTAATGCCTCCACCCCATATCATAGCCGCAGGCAACAAGCGATTACCTTGAGAAGATTGGACATTTTTTTCAACGTTGGCTTTTTCGTTAAACAAAAGTGACGCATCTTTGGTACGGTTGGCAAACCAAAACATAGCTGGCGAAATACCTCCTCCCCCTTTGCCTGCATCAGAGTAGTTGAAAGATTGTCCCGAAGTTCCAATCATACTTTCAAAATAAGCAGCCGTTTTCAGAAATCCTGGGATATTTGATAAACCAAAATCGTTTCCCAACGCCTTCTGAATAGCACTCAAAAACATCACATTAAAACCCGTTCCGTAACCCCAGTATCCATAGCCTTCGGGATAAGCACCTTCGGGCTTATAATCTTCCATGGGCAACTCAATAGATGCAATGGCACGGTCAATGATTTGATTGGCCAGTTCGGGTTGGTCTTCATAGATAGCCAAAGCCCCGTAGGTCATGCCTGCATTGCAGACTTGGTTCCAGTTGTGGGAAGCCTTGAGCCAACTGTTGTATTTGGAATCAAGAGACGGCTCGATACCTTTCTTGAGAATGGCTTCTTTAATGATGGGTAAGGAAGATTTCTGCAAATCACTGTATAACCAATCGTAGCCAATAGCTACGGCCATGGTCATTTCGGCTACGTCCAGAAAATGAGTTGGATTCCAATCCGAAAACTGCGACACAGTAAGCAGCTCGGTCTCGGCTCGTTGTAAATATTTAGCTTCGTGCGTCATGCGATAAGCATACGACAAAAAGAAAATTCGACGCAATGCCTCGCGCGATTTATCCAATAGCCGTCTTCCGATTTGAATGCGTTTGAGCGGTTCCAAATCCAGCATTTTATTACATTCTGCCAGAATAACCCCGTGGATAGCCGCCCAGTTTTTGTCATTTGCCACATTTTTTTGAATTCCTTTTTCTTCGCCCTTCAGTAGTAGAATTCGAGGATGAGTCGGGAGTTTTTGTGTGGTTTTCAGATGCTTCAGTTGAGTAAAAGCGGGGTAATGAAGTAGAAATAGAACTCCAATTAAGTACCTAAAAAAGAGTATTTTTTTCATTTTTGAAATGGATTGTGTGTGTGGTAATTATGCTATTTTTTCGGCTGATTTCCAAATGGACGGGTCATATTCTATCCCCAAACCTATACGTTTAGGAATTTGTATTTTACCCTCTATAACTTTGATTTCAGTATGCCAAGCGGGGCTTTTTTCATTTGGATTATAGACAAATTCCTGCAAGCCATAGAGATTTGGAATAAGTGCCGCTACCTGCCAAAAGGGGGCAATGAGCGGGTCGGCTTTGGGCGTATGCGGGGCGATACCCACGGCACCGTACTGTTTGGCGATTTCGGATACTTGCAAAGTTCTCAAAATACCACCATTATAATACATATCTGGTTGCAGTAGGTCATAGACTTGGGTCTGCGCTAAGCGTCGAAAACGATACAGACTGCTATCTTGCTCACCTCCTGCCAACACAATTTTGGAGAGGGCTTTGGTAACAGCTTTCATGCCTTCTTCATCTTCAAAATTGCAAGGTTCTTCAAAAATAGCCACGCCGTTGTCTTCCAGCATGATACCGACTTCAATGCCTTCACGTGAGGTATAAGAGCCGTTGGCATCGGCATAAATCGTGATGTCATTGCCCAAAATTTTGCGTAATATAGGGATGTATTTTCGAGTTTGAGCCGCATTTTCAGGGGTATTAATCATGCGCCCACCTACTTTTATTTTTACCCCTTTGGCGCCCGTCGCTTGTAATTTTTCGAGGAGTTGATACGCAATTTTTTCAGGGTCGCCTTCGCGATTAAAATCAGAAATATAAATGGGGTAGTCGGAACGAATTGGCTTGCCAAGGAGTTCATAAACGGGCTTTTGGGCAATTTGTCCTAACAAATCCCAAACCGCTATTTCTACTGACCCGATGCAGTTCCAGAGGGGCATACCCGCATATTTGTAATTGCTGTTGAGACGGTAGGCATTATCTACCAATTGGGGTAAGTCTCGGGCATCTTTGCCTATAAAATGCGGCAACACCAGTCCTTTGAGCAATGACACAAGATGTTGCATACGGTCATTACATTCGGTAATGCCCATTTGACCGTTTGCTTTTACAACAAGCATCAGTTCTCCCTGCGTTTTGAGTAGTTCCACCGATTCAATTTTAATGATTTCGGGGAGGACGGCTTTCAAGTTTGGTTGAGGCCAATTGGGCAGAGAATCTTGGGCAAAGCTTTCCAAATTTTGTAACCTTGGAAGGATACATAATCCTGCAGTAGCTAACCCAGTTTTATGAAGAAAATTCCGACGCGTTTGCATTGTTTTTAGGCAAGTATTCGAATAGATTTTATTTAAAAAATTACTCTAATATTTTAAGCGAACCAACCCTTCAGCATACTCTTTTGGGGCAATTTTGTAGCCTATTGCATCAAATTCTGGGCGATTATAGGCTTTAGAAGCCATTTTTAGCAAAATTATCATTTGATCTTGGGCAGGGCTTTTGAGTTGTTTATACTCCCACTGTTTTTCATCCTGTACATAAGGCAAAAACCATTCAAAGGCTTTTTTCATGCTTTTACCATCGGTGGTTTCATAATTCCACAAATCTATTTTTAGCTTTTTTGCCAACATAGCTAATTCAAAAAAGGCTCTCAGGTTCATGGTGGCGTAGTTGTAGGGCAACGTTCGCGCCAATTCGTGTGGTTGGCTCCCGTCGGGTTTCAATTGTCGTTGCAAGCGTAGTTTGACCGTATCCAATTGACTTTTTGCCAATGAGTTATTCTCTGTAAACAGCGCAAGTGCTATCAACTGAACGCTATAATAAGTACCATGATTGTTATGTTCGTCGGCTTCATCTTTGCCAATTGGGCTGGTTGTCAGCCAGTTGGTGTAAGCGCTAAGCCACGCTTTGAGCTGTTGATGAGACGAGTTATCCCAATGCTTAGAAGTAGAGATAAGCGTAGCCGCATCACACACTTTACCCAAATCGCGGGTCTCGATAATGCCAATACCTCGCCCCATATTAATGCCTGGAATGCCTTGACCAAAATTCAAATGAGGATTCATTTTAGTTTTTTCGTCCAAAAACCACGTTTTCAATAATCGAGCCGTATGTTGAGCATATTGTTCTTTTCCAGAATAGAAATAGGCCAAAGACAATAGTTCGACCTCCCTAATAACTTCTCCCAACTGGTCATGGTCAGTAATACCATTTATTTCAGGATTTCGGTCTCCATCTTTGCGAATGTAAGGTTTGCCATCAGGCTTACTTGGATCGGGCCACCAATAGGGGGCTTGTGACATATAATCGTGCTTATCGCCACTGGGAGGCAGTTGGGTTTTATTCATAACCGAATACACTTTCGCCTCAGCCACCAAATGGTCAGCTTGGGTTATTAGTTTTCGATAAGCAGGCATCAACGAGGTGTCTCTTGCTGCTATCCGCAACCTTTTTTTGTTTAAATCACCTACATCCATCAATAGAGTTTCGGGTGTCGGTGTCGGTGTCTGTGTCTGTTGGCAAAGTCCAATGATATGGACATTGATAACAAACAAAAAGAATAAATGACGCAACATAATTTGATAGAACTAAAGAAAGCCGTCAGACTTCAAAAATCTGACGGCTTTCTATGGATAAAAAGAATAACTACTGCCAACCAGGGTTTTGCTTAATGGCTGGGTTTTCTGCCAATGAATTCAACGGAATAGGCCACAATTAGTGCTTACTTTCGTCAAAAACAGAGTTGGCAAAATCAGTACCTTGATAAACA
>JBDHXS010000373.1:0-6867 GCA_039810845.1 Runella sp.
TGTCAAGTAAGCCTATTTTGGGGTACTTAACCATTCTCAGTATTGTACAAATCCTATTTGTCATTGTATTTTTTAGTCATTCAACATCCATGCAACAAAGCCAATAATTGGGCTAAAGAAATTAATTTTAAAGATGCTAAACAACCCAAGGATACTAATTTAACTTTTGTCCCAATAGATTTTTATTTAACTCCAAAGAGAACACATTATGAAACGAAAAGTGAGCCAATAGTTGCGTTAGATGAAATAAATTTTAAACATAAAAACAATGTGATTTTGGGCGGCCCAGGTGCTGGCAAGACAACATTAATGAAAAAAATAATAATTGACTTATTAAATACTGATATTAAGGATAGAGACTTTATTCTTCCTTTTTTAATACAATTTAGGTATATTGAAGGAAGCCAATCTTCTTCTATTCATGAATTATTATTGCAAGACTTTGGCCTTGAATTGAAAATTAGCTCTGATTGTGAGAGAATTATAAATAGATATGAGCAATATGTTAAAGAACAAGAAAAGATGGATGTTGATTCTGAATTTGATGAACCTAAAAATTTAGACCCTTTTGAAAAACTTGCTTTTGAACAGGATTTAGATGAGATCGAAAAACAGTACAGAATTGCAAAACAAACATACACCTCATTAATAGACAAATATCAGTCATTTAAGGAGCAGTTAGTCGTAGAATTTATAGATGAATTAAATATACTTTTTATTTTCGATGGATTCGATGAACTTCCTTCAAATCAAGTAAAAGAGGACATAATTAAGAGTATTGAGAAATTATCGTTAGGGTTAGATAAAAGTAGATTCATCCTAACTTCCCGCACTGGAGAATTTGAGTTGGTAATACCTAATACTCAGAATTTTGAAATTGCGGATTTAAATGAGATTCAAATTAAAACATTTATTAATAATTGGTTTGAAAAAGGTATAAAAGCAAAGAAAATGCTTGCCCAATTGAACGAATCCCCATTTAAAGATGTCTCATTAAGACCATTAAATTTAGCACATTTATGTGCTTTGTTTGATAGATATGAAGAAATACCAAAAAAGCCTAAAACAGTATATAAAAAAATTGTTAATTTATTGATTGAGGAGTGGGATGAGCAAAGGAATATAAAAAGGGTTTCTAAATACTCTAAATTTACTTTAGATAGAAAGTTTGAATTCTTATGCCATTTGTCTTATTTGTTAACTTCTAAATATGCAAGAGCTTATTTTACAAAAGATTTGTTACAAGATTGCTATGAACAAATTTGTGAAAAATATGAGTTGCCGAATAAGGAATCTAATGCTGTTATAAATGAATTAGAAAATTTCACTGGATTGTTTATTAATTCAGGGTATGATAAATTTGAATTTTCTCATAAGTCTTTACAAGAATACCTTGCTGCGGAATATATTGTACGTACTAACTTAATATTAGTGAGACGCCAATTTCTTATAGAAATGCCTAATGAATTAGCAATAGCTATCTCACTATCATCAAATCCAAGTATGTTTTTTGCCTCGACAATTTTTGAATTGAACCATCTGGCTAAAAAAAATACGTTTATTTTTCCTTTATTTGAAAGAATCATTGTTGAAAAGCCTGATTTTGAATCGTCATATTTACTTGCTTTGAGTATTTGTTATATATATCTTTTGTTTAATGAAGAAGGTAATGCTCAGTATCTTGAAGAAGTTAAAAAACATTTACTCATTTTTGTTAATAGACAAACTCTTTTGAAATCTTTCAATGAATTGAAGCTTATGTATTGGAAAACTGAGAATATTGAAAATGGTTTTACTTTAAGAGTAAGCAGAGTCGGAAGTGCAGCAACTTCATTTGATATTGACGAAATGAAAGTGCCAAATAATATTAAAATGCATATTGATTTAGATGAATTTTTGCAAGGCCTATACAATAACAATTTACCTCCTTTTTAGATAATATAGGAAGAATATAAAATTTAAATACTTATTCCAAGTTATGCTCTTCATTGGTCGAAGGCTTCCAAAGTGTGACTGCAAACGCAAAATAGCAAGAGTGTCTGTAATGCTTTAAGAACCAATCAAGTAGCTTAAAAATGAGGGTGTTGGTGGAAAAACATCAACTCGGCAAAAAAAGCTATTAAGGGGCTGGGAAAAGAGTTTTTTTCCTTGTTGAATCTTAGTGCCTTCGTGGTTATTATTTTGTATTTTTGGTTTTTGTGGGGAGCCCAGGGCGTGGGGGCAAAAAAGAACTAATCAAGACTTAAAAATAAGTAGAATGTTAGTCAAACTACGAGTTTTGGCACTGAGGGTATTGTTGTTTTCTGTGCCTTTTGCCACCTATTCCCAAATAAGCATGCGAGGGGTGGTGACTGATGCGAATTCCCAAAAGCCCCTGCCGTTTGTCAATGTCATGGTCAGTAATACGACCAAAGGTACCATGACCGATACTTCGGGAGTTTTTACTTTTTCAAGACTTCCTGAAGGAAAGTATATGTTGTTGGTTTCTTCGGTGGGATACCAATCATACACCCAAGAAGTGACTGTTTCAGTAAGTAAAAACCCTGTTGCACTCACAATCCGTCTGCTGCCACAGGCACAAGATTTAGATGAAGTTACCATCAAAGTAGCCCGTGGCAAGCAATGGGAACAGGATTTGAAAAGTTTTAAAAAAGCTTTTTTAGGAACAGATACCTATGCCCAAGGGTGTCAAATTTTGAATAGGCAAGTACTGGATTTTAAACGAAAAGAGGGAACACTTACGGCATCTGCGACGGCACCGCTACTCATTGAAAATCGAAAATTGGGCTACAAAATCACTTTTGTACTCAAGCGTTTTGAGGCTTCGGCTACCAATTTTCTGATTAGTGGCGATACGTATTTTGAAGAATTGATTCCAACCCCTTCCGAACGAACACAATGGCAAACCAACCGCAAAGAGGCATATCTTGGGTCTTTGACGCACTTTTTGCGTGCTTTGGCTCGCCAAACAGCTACGGATGAGGGTTTTGAGCTCTATGCTTACACCCCGGGAGGAGAAGGGCAAAAACATACATCCAATTTTTCGTATAATATCAACGTCCAAAATACGCTAAAAAAAGTATCTCCTGATAGCTTGGTGCGTCGAGACGGTTCGTCTTTTTGGCTTGATTTGTCGCGCCGCCTCGAAATCCATTATACCCAAAAAGAAGATGATTTTAAGACCTACGTAGATGTGCCTTATCAGGTTTCACAAATAGAATCCAAAAACCGACAAGTAGCGTTTGTGAAGGAGGGCGTTTTTGTGGACAAATACGCCACTACTACCGTAGGTTCTTTTAATAACTACCGTGTAGCCACAATGCTACCGATTGAGTATGAAATTTCGATGGAAGAAGTGAAGGTGCTCAAAAGAAATACCAGTAACCAATATGGAGCTTTGCAAGAAAAAATCTTTATTCATGCTAACCAATCTAACTATCAAGCAGGAGATACCCTTTGGTTCAAGACATATCAAGTGTATCAGCATCCACTATACCGTGATGCGCTCAGTAAATTGATCTATGTTGATTTAATAGACCCTCATTTGACTATTTTAGATAGCCGAATTCTCAAGAGCAACAACGGCGTAGCTTGGGGGGATTTCAAATTGGCAGATACATTGCAAACAGGGCGTTATTATGTGCGGGCTTATACGCATTGGATGAGAAACTACGGGGATTCTACTCAAGCTGTGGTGGAAATTCCTGTATTTGGCAGGGGTGAAACAGGGCTTTTTCAATCTGCGGCCTTGGAACAAGACAGTACCTTGAAAATCGAACTTGCTAAGTCTGTTTTTCAAAAAGGGGAAAGAATGGACTTTTCGGTACGTGGGTTACCTATGACTTCTTATTCAGTAACTATTGCTTCTGAGCGTGTAGCTGGTAGAGGACAACCAAGGGAAACACTTGCTTTTAATCCAAGCTTTACCCTTGAAAACGTGTCATACCCTGTTGAAACGGGATTGACTTTTTATGGAAAAATCAAAAATAAACAACAGAAACCCGTCTCAACTGAGATTTTAGTGGTTCGTCAAGATACACTTTTGGTGGACAAATACGCCTCTAATGGCCGAGGAGAGTTTACGATTAACGATATGATAGGGCACGACTCGTTGAGGTTTGAGGTGATAGCTACCGATGCCAAAGGAAAACCTTTACCATTTATAGAAGTAACTCCTCCCGAGCCATTATCTTTCAATTATGTGCGAAAAACACCAGTATCGTTTGAAGTAAAAAGACTGAATGAGGATTTTGTCCCCAAAGTTGAGAAAAAGTCTATTCAATTGGCGGAGGTGGCTGTTCGAGAAAAACGCCGTTTGGACACGACTCAAATCACGCGTATGCACAAGATTTTTGGAAAACCTACTTACGAGTTTACAGACAAAGACCTCAATTTTGAGGGAAAAACGCATTTTATTCAAGCAATTCAAAATAAGGTAGCTGGACTTGAAGTTTTCATTGACGCCGTCACAGGGCAAATACGTTTACGGTCTCTGAAACATGGGGATGCACAGCCCGTTATTTGGTTGGATGGTATTCGCTACGATAATATCAATCAACTGAGTCATTTGACAGGGGCGATGATAGCGCGTATAGATGTATATCGTACCAATACAGCTATGATTGTCCCTAAGTTTAGTGCGGGGCTAATCGCCATTTATACCAAATCGTTTATAGCCGGCGACGACTTGGGCTTTGAGGCGTTACCGCCTGCGGAGGGTATCCGTCGGTTTAAATTTAGAGGGATTCACACGCCCAAAAATTTTTATATACTTGATGTACAAAAGGATAAACTTGAAATGTCGGGATTTGAAAACCGTTCTACCTTATACTGGAAACCCGATTTGCTGACCAATCACTTAGGAGAAGCTAAACTCATGCTTACAGCCTACGGGAAAGTAGGTACTTATCGTGTGGAAGTAATAGGCTATGATGAAAACGGAAGAATAAGTAAAACCACCAAACAGTTTGAGATACAATAGCCGCTAAGGGGCTGTTGTCGTTAAAAATCGGGACAAAAGTGCTTTTATAGCCAAACGCACTACACATGAAAAAATGGTTCATTGCTCCCGTATTGATTTTCCTCTTTTCCTGCTTTTCCCCCGAAAAAATGACGTGGGTGGCGTTGGGCGATTCAATCACTTACCTCAACGAACACCAAAATGAAACAGGCAACCGCATTACCAAAGGCTATATGACAATGGTGACGGAGAAATTGCCTCACATTCAGTATATTAACCAAGGGCATAATGGCTGGACGGCCGCGCGTATTGCCGAAAAAATCGAGAGCCTCAACTTGGTCAAGGCCGACGTTTATTCTATCTTCTTGGGTACCAACGATTGGTGGGGAGGCCGCCCCGTGGGTACGATGGCCGACTACGAAAACAACACAGGTTTTGGCACACTCTATGGTTCATTTCGGATTATTATCAATAAATTTCGAAGCCTCAATCCCGACGCAAAAATCATTCTGATAACGCCGCTTCAACGCGTGGATTTTGTGTATATCGCCAATTTCAAGAACAATGCTTATGGGTCGTACAAAGACAAAAAAGGGCAATACTTGGAGCAGTTTGCGGAGGCTATCAAGGCCATTGGGGAGCGGGAGAAGCTACCCGTGGTGGATTTGTACCACGATAAAAAACTGGCACATTCTAAATTGGTGAAGTTCAAACGACTCAAAGACCCACAAACGGGACAGTACAAAAACTATTCGTATCCCGATTTTGTGGATGTTCCGTTCAACCCCGAGACAGACGAGTACCCTTACCCCGTCGAATCCATCGCCATGACCTATGACGGCCTGCACCCTTCGGACGCGGGTTATGAGGTGATTACGAAGAAGTTGGTGAAGATTTTGAAGAAAATGTAGGTTTTTATAACCACTAAGGCACTAAGAACCACTAAGGTATCTCACCTCTTAGTGACAATTAGTGCCTTAGTGGTTAAATAGAAAGTTGATTATTTCACCAACTTAGGATTCACTACCACGTATTTGATGGACTTATTTTTGTTGTCGGCGTGGGCAGAGTAAGTGATGTGCAAAAGCCCGTCGGGCGTTTGGACGAGGCAAGGGTACGAATAACCGCCTTTGTCGCGGGAGTGGTCTTCTAAGCGGGTTTTCCATTTCCACGTTTTGCCCTCATCGTCAGAAAGATACAAGCTGACGCGGTAGCGACCGTCTTCAATGTCGTTGCCAAGAAAGGCCAGCCGCCCATCTTGCAAATTCAATAATTCGACACTCGCGGTATTGGGAATATCACTCTTGACCGAAGCTGTCCAGGATTCCCCTTGGTCGGACGACTCACTGACGTGGACGCGCGTCGGCGCATCGCCACTGTCGCGGAGGTAGGCGATGAGGTTGCCATTTTTACGTACGGCCAACGCAGGCTGAATCGGCCCACGCCCCACCAAAGGAAGGCTCGGCCGCCAAGTCGCGCCAAAATCGTCCGAAATAGCCATCATCGAAAAATTATATCCGTCGGAATAAAGCGGCAAAACAATGCGTCCGTTGTCAAATTGAAGCGGTTTGATGCGCGTCATCCATCCGATGCTTCTTTTGGTGGCATCTTTGGCAGCTTCGATGACCATGTTGTCGTATTTGGGGGCATAACCCGCCCATCCTGCGGTGTATTCGGGTAGTTTTTTGAATTTTTCGGCTACTTCTTTGGCAAAACGGTCGTTGGGCTTGAGCAAAATATTGTCTTGCCAATTCCAAACTGGCGCGCCGTTGCCGTTATAATCCGTTGATGTTTTAAACCGAAGAATTGACTGTTCCCATTGATTGGCTTGTACGGCAATCCATACCAAAAACAACGTTCCTTTTTGGTTTAAAAACAACACAGGATTGCAGTCGGGGAGGAGTGGG
>JBDHXS010000374.1:0-6857 GCA_039810845.1 Runella sp.
AGGTGCATCTGACCATACGTCTTTCTATGTCAAAAAAATCCCTGTGTTGTTTTTCTTTACGGGCGTTCACGGCGATTATCACAAACCCAGCGACGATACGCAACTCATTAATTTTGAGGGGGAAGCCAAAATTTTAAATGCCGTTACGGGTGTCATTAATGACGTAGATAAACTACCCAATCGCCTTGAATACCGTGAAACTGCTATGCCGATGGCGCGTAATATGAGTTTCAAAGTGACGATGGGGTTATTGTTGGATTATTCATTCAATGGCCCAGGTATCAAGGTAGATGGCGTTTCTAAAAATCGCCCAGGCGAAAAAGCGGGTATTAAAGGAGGCGATTTAATCTTACGCCTGGATAAATTCAACCTCAATACCATTTACGATTATATGGGCGCTTTGGGTACATTTGAAAAAGGACAGACTGTAGAGGCCGAAGTGCAAAGAGGTAACGAAAAGTTAAAGTTACCATTGACGTTTTAGTGCAGATGAAACCGCGCGTAAAAATCTGTTGTATTAGCAGCGTATCAGAAGCCCAAATGGCCATTGCCTACGGTGCTTCGGCCTTGGGTTTGGTGGGAAATATGCCCAGCGGGCCTGGCATTATTTCCGACGAGCTCATTGTTCAGATTGCGAAGTCGGTACCACCCCCTATTTCTACTTTTTTGTTGACCAGCGAAACCCAAGCCGAGGCAATTATTGCACATCATCAAAAAGTACATACTACTACTATCCAAATTGTAGATGCACTGCAAGAAGGTACATATCAGCAGATTCGACAAGCGCTTCCTGCCATCAAATTGGTACAAGTTATTCACGTGATTGATGAACAAACGGTAGAGGAAGCCATTCAGGTTTCCGAATTTGTTGATGCTATTCTGTTGGATAGTGGCAATCCCAACTTGCAGGTGAAAGAGTTAGGAGGAACGGGACGTGTTCATAATTGGGCGTTGAGCCGTAAAATCAGGGAGAGTATTCGGGTTCCGTTGTTTTTGGCGGGAGGCATCAAAGCCGAGAATGTAAAAGAAGCTATCGAAACGGCACAGCCATTTGGATTAGATTTGTGTAGCAGTGTTCGTACCAATGGTCTTTTAGACCCTACTAAATTGGAAAAGTTTTTTGAAGCACTCAACTAAACGTTGACAGGGTTTTAAACCCTGTCAACGTTTAGTATCAATGTATTTAAGCTGCGGCATTAACAAACATTAACCATAGGGGAAAACAGTTTTTGGGTTGTCTTTGAACAGAAAAACAATTTAAAAACGTTATATTCGTACAACAGTTTAACCTCTAATGTGCTATGAAAACCCGTATCACCCTTTTTGTCACTGTCATGGCTTTAACAGCCATGCTGAGTAGCTGTTTTTATTCAGGCGGATACCGTGGCGGCTATGGCCGCGATTACTACGGTTCACGCTATTACGCTCCTCGTCCTTATGTTCGAGTGCTGCCACCGCCACCGATGGCGTATCGCCCCCGCGTCTATGTCAACCCACCTCGGTACAATTACAACTATCGTCCTCGTTACGAGAGCCGTCATCGCTATAATTATAACAATCGTTCTCAAGGAAGACGACGTTGGTAATAACTCACAACCAGAAGAAAGTAGATAAAGATGAAAAAAGCTATTTGCTTGTTGTTTTTAGGTATTCTCATTCAAGTAGAAGCCCCGACGGTGGAAGCAAAAGTTACCACAAAAAAAGCGACCATTGAGGCCGCTTCTGAGAAATCTTCGCTCCGAAAACGCAAGCGTAATCGGCAACGGAAAGGTTTTATGTGGGGACTTTTTCGCAAACGCAATGCGTGCGACTGCCCAAAACACTAAAAAGTCCACAGTCCACAGTCGGCAGTTAATAGTAGAAAATATTTTTAAAACTCTAAACTGCCAACTGTGAACTGCTGACTTCTCTAAGCCATCTCCATTTCTTTCGAGTTGCGTTTACGCTCGTTTTCGTCTAAGTAAATTTTACGGATACGAAGCGTTTGTGGCGTTACCTCCAAATATTCGTCTTTCTGGATATATTCCATTGACTCTTCCAACGAAAAATTGATTTTTGGGGCAATCCGTACGTTATCGTCCGAACCTGATGCCCGCATATTGGTCAATTTTTTGGTTTCTTGCAAGTTCACCACAATATCACCTGGACGGCTGTGTTCGCCGATGACCATTCCCATGTAAAGTTCTTCGCTTGGGTCAACAAAAAACTTGCCGCGTTCTTGCAAACGGTCAAGCGCATAAGGAGTAGCAGGGCCTGTTCCTTTAGAAATAATAGAGCCGTTGATACGCCCAGCGATAGGGCCTTTGTGTGGTTCATAGGCTTTGAAACGGTGCGAAATGACCGCTTCTCCCTGCGTGGCAGTCAGGACGTTAGAACGTAAGCCAATCAACCCGCGCGACGGAATGTCAAACTCTAAGTGTTGCAAATCGCCGCGTGGTTCCATTACGAGTAAGTCGCCTTTGCGCTGCGTTACGAGTTCAATTACTTTTCCTGCCGATTCTTCGGGTACGTCCACCACAAGCATTTCGATGGGTTCCAAGCGTTGTCCACGCTCATCTTGCTTGAAAATTACTTGTGGCTGACCTACTTGGAGTTCGTAGCCTTCGCGACGCATGGTTTCAATCAATACCGACAAATGAAGAATACCACGGCCAAAGACTAAAAACTTATCTTCGCTACCCATTGGTTCTACGCGCAAGGCGAGGTTTTTTTCCATTTCCTTGAACAAGCGATCGCGTAAGTGGCGCGACGTTACGAACTTACCCTCTTTGCCAAAAAACGGTGAATTGTTGATAGTAAACAACATATTCATGGTAGGCTCATCTACTGAGATACGAGGAAGAGGCTCTGGTGTTTCGTAAAGAGTAATGGTATCTCCAATTTCAAAATCCTCCAGACCTGTTACGGCACAAATATCTCCTGACGATACTTCTGTTACTTTTTGACGACCTAAGCCTTCAAATACTTGAAGTTCTTTGATACGCGAGCGTTTCACAGTTCCGTCCGACTTGCAAAGCCCTACTTGAGCACCTTCTTTGAGCGTGCCACGGTGAACGCGCCCAATCGCAATACGGCCTACAAAAGAGCTATAATCTAACGAAGTGATTTGCATTTGTGGTTCTCCTTCGTTGGTAGGGGCGGCAGGAATATGCTCTACGATTACGTCCAACAAGTGAGAAATATCTTCGGTGGGAGTTTGCCAATCGGGGCCCATCCATCCTTGTTTTGAAGAACCAAATACCGTTGGAAAATCCAATTGGGTTTCGTTTGCTTCAAGATTAAACATCAAGTCAAATACGGCCTCGTGAACTTCTTCGGGGCGGCAGTTGGGTTTATCTACCTTATTAACAACCAATACTACTTTCAAACCCAATTGAAGGGCTTTCCCCAATACAAAACGGGTTTGTGGCATAGGGCCTTCGAAGGCATCTACAAGCAATACTACACCGTCAGCCATTTTGAGTACGCGCTCTACTTCTCCTCCGAAGTCGGCGTGGCCTGGGGTATCTATAATGTTGATTTTGACGTCTTTGTAGCGTACCGATACGTTTTTAGAAACAATCGTAATACCCCGTTCACGTTCGAGGTCATTGTTGTCCAAAATGAGGTCATCAAACTGTTGATTATCTCTAAACAGTTTTGAATAGTGGATAAATTTGTCCACCAAAGTGGTTTTACCGTGGTCAACGTGCGCAATGATGGCGATGTTGCGGATGGATTGCATTATGTGTTGTTGTTAATTGTTGATTGTTAACTGTTAATAGGAAAAAACTTCTACTATTACATATTAACTCTTGCCTTGAAAAAAGACCTGCAAAGGTACGTTTTTTTTATCAAAAACCCAGATTATTACAATATTAAGGTTCTTAAAAATGGAATAAGGTAGTTTTTTATCGGAATAATCCTAAATTTTACTTTCTCTTTTTATACTGTATAGAGGTATTTGTTTTATCTTGTCAAAGAACCTCCTATTTTTGTCGAAATCATTCTTTTCTCATGAAAAAGCACTTCATTGTTTCCTGTCTTCTTTTTAACTTCTTTTTCTCCTTTTCACAGGCCCAGACTTCAAACTTTGTCAAAGACAACTATACCAAGTTAGACCGACAAATCACTATGCGGGATGGCGTTAAGTTATACACCGTTATCTATGTTCCCAAAGATGCTGCTCAAAGCTATCCCATTATCATGGAGCGGACGCCTTATTCAGCAGGCCCTTATGGTGAAAATAACTACACCAGTAATGGCCCAGGCCCCAGCAAATCGCTTTCAGAAGAGAAATACATTTTTGTAACGCAAGATGTACGCGGGCGCTATATGAGTGAGGGTAAGTTTGAAGAAATGACTCCCCATAAGTTCAATAAAAAAACACCCCAAGATACTGACGAAAGCACGGATACCTACGATACCGTGGACTGGCTGGTCAAAAATATTCCGCAAAACAACGGACGTGTGGGTATTATGGGCATCTCTTATCCAGGGTTTTATGCGTCGGCGGCGTTGCCCGATGCTCACCCTGCGATTAAGGCAGTGTCGCCACAAGCTCCCGTTACCGATGAGTTTGTGGGGGATGATGCCCGCCACAACGGAGCTTTTTTCTTGCTTGATAATTTTAGTTTTCTAAGTTATTTTGATGCTCAACCTTCCAAGCCTGTTCCTTCGTATGCTGGATTATTTAACTATCGGGCCAAGGATGCCTATGATTTTTTTCTCAAGTTAGGGCCGCTCAAAAATGCGAACAGTGCTCAGTATTTCAATAATCGAGGTAAAATCTGGAACGAATACCTCCAACATGAAACCTACGATGACTACTGGAAATCGCGGAATATTCGCCCAGCCCTCAAAAATATAAAACCTGCGACTTTAGTCGTTGGCGGTTGGTTTGACGCCGAAGATTTGTTTGGGGCTTTGCGTACTTACGAAGCCATTGAAAAACAAAACCCCAATGCTAAAAATCAGATTGTCATGGGACCTTGGACGCACGGCGCGTGGTCGCGGCCTGAGTGGGCGGAGTTTGGACCGTTGAATTTTGGTAGCAATACTTCAAAGTATTTTCAAGAAGAATTGGAATTAAAGTTTTTCAATTATTACCTCAAAGACAAAGGCGAATGGAAAGCTGCCGAAGCCACGATGTTTAATACAGGTACTAACGAATGGAAAACATTTGATACCTGGCCACCCAAAGAGAAAGAAGCCAAAGAATTGCATTTTCAGGCCAATGGAAAATTATCGTGGGAGGAAACCACTACTCAAGAGGGTTTTGATGAATACGTCAGCGACCCTTCTAAGCCCGTTCCTTACACTGATGGAGTGTTTGCTCGAAGAAATAATCAATATATGATTGAAGACCAGCGTTTTGCGGCTCGTCGGCCCGACGTACTGACTTATGAAACCGACGTATTGACCGAAGATGTCACCCTTTCTGGGCCAATGACTGCTCACTTTTTTGCTTCTACAACGGGTACTGATGCCGATTTTATCGTAAAACTCATTGATATTCTCCCCGATGATGCGCCCAACCCAAGCCCCAATCCCAAAGCATTGACTATGGCGGGCTATCAACGATTGGTGCGGGCAGAAGTGCTGCGAGGGAAGTTTCGGAATAGTTTTGAAAAGCCCGAACCGTTTGTTCCTAACCAAGTGACAGATGTAAAAGTACGGATGCCGGATGTGTTGCATACTTTCAAAAAAGGCCACAAAATCATGGTTCAGATTCAAAGTTCGTGGTTTCCGTTGGTGGACAGAAACCCGCAGAAGTTCATGAATATCAGCGAAGCCGATGAAAAAGATTTTCAAAAAGCTACGATTCGGGTCTATCACACCAAACAGCACGATTCTCATTTGCATGTGAATACGGTGAAATAGTCTCCGTTGCTCTGTGCCTCTGTGTTCAATTTTAAACACGGAGGCATAAAGGCTTTAGTCTTTCACAAATGCTACATTCTTCTGCAACCCTTCCAGCTTTGTGCGCTTCACTGCTGAGCGACGAAAGATTTCCTGAAACACTTCCCGGGTAATTTCTTCCCAGTCGTTGTTGGTAAATTCGCTCAGTTTAGCATCCATTATAACATTTTTGTATTTTTAAAATTCAGCTCATTTTTAGCCAATTGAATATCAATTTTTGCTTTATGTCCATACTTTTCAAGTAAGTGAAGAAGGTTCGCTCCATTTAATAACGTTATAGGTTTATTCTTTGCAAATTCATAGGAATCTGGGCCATAATCAGCTGTTGTAACCAAAATCCCTTTCAATGCTCCTTCATTCATAACCGTTCCGTACAAATCTCTAACAGCGGATACTCCCACGAGATTAGTATAGCGTTTTGCTTGTATTACTATTTTACCGCCACGAATTGGGTCAGGATCAAATGCAATTGCATCTACGCCCCCGTCTTTGCTTGCTTGTGTAATTTTAACCTCACCACCATTAGAGCTAAATTCTTTCTCAAATATTTCTCGTATTAAATTTTCAAAATCTTTCCAATCCATAGCTGCTAAATTAGTAGTTTCATTTAACTCATCTGTAACGTCATAGTGAGCAACGAATCGTTTATCCGAAGTATTAAGTTGTAAGATGGGTCTAACTGGTGTTAGATTACTTAGTTTAGATGCGCTTATTCCTTTTAAATTTTTAAAACAAGTTTTGGGATCAACATACGCTAAATCAATTGCCAAAAAATCCTCTTTAGATACCTGTATACTTAATATACATTTATTTTCACGTTTACCATTCGCTTTATTAATAGACCTCTTTCTTAAATAAATATAACTATTTAAATATTTAGGTTTACCAATCCACAAACAATTAACCAAACTTGAGTAATATGATTTAAATGATTTCGATAGGTCTCTTTTACGATA
>JBDHXS010000375.1:0-6837 GCA_039810845.1 Runella sp.
CCGAAAATTCACCAACCAGAAAGTTGAGGTAAGAATCAAGGCCAAGTGTTTGAATCAGTTTTCGACATTAACCAGACCACAAACAGTTAAAGTTCTTTCAAATTAACTATGCAACAAAGCCGTATAAAACTATTGATTTAAAACTAATAAAATCATGAAAAACTTTGTTTTGATTTCACTGCTGACAGGACTAAGTAGTTGGACTTCCTCTGAAATTAAATTGTCTCCCAAGGAAACCTTTTATTACTATTTTTCAGGACTTACCACTAACAATAGCGGGAAACAGACATTTTATCATAGCCGAATTAGTGGCCCACTTTCTGCCGAAAACCCTTCTTCATTCTTAGAATCAAAATTAGACCAATGGCGTAGAAATTTACCAACTACATACGTCAATACTGATTTTCACTACGGTGGCCAAAAAGAAATGGCAGATGAGTTGAATGAAACAATTAAGAATTACAAAGAGCAAGGCT
The DNA here is from genome assembly GCA_039810845.1 of Runella sp. Lineage (GTDB taxonomy): Bacteria > Bacteroidota > Bacteroidia > Cytophagales > Spirosomataceae > Runella. Next base: position 477 of record JBDHXS010000375.1, read on the forward strand.
TAATTATTTCGCCCCGTTAAATCAAATAGACTATTTCAGCCTAAGGGTTAATAATTACTGGCTTTTACAGTCGAAGATAGCCGGTAAGTTATCAATAATAGGTATCAGATTTAGCGGCACTACACTGCTTCCGGTAAAGAAACAATTCTATTTTATTACCTCCTAAATTTCTATTTTTATGCTCATTTCTAAGACTCCATTATTGATTGGCTTATTACTTTGTGCAGTAATACCTTCCTTAGCACAAAAAAAGTTTTTACGCCAAGGTTCTTTGATTAAAAAAGACCTGACAATCAATGGTTGGCCTATCAAACAAATTACCATTAATTATACTCATGATTTGTATCTAAATGAGCCTGTTGAAGGCGGGTCTTATAGTTGGTTGGCTGGTGAAGATTGCCCCGTCGATGCCCTTGCAGGCAGTTGTATGCCAGATGTCTATTTAGAATTGCGGTACTTACATACTGACCGTAAAGAATATACCGGCTACATAAAACTAACCTTTCATGGGCTTAACCGGCAATCGGGTCAGCCTGCATATGACGGTGGAACAGGGTCTCCTTCATGGAATAGTCTCGTTATGACCTATCCCGGCAATAAGATATACCGGTCGGCCGATTGGGCACAACTCTTTTGGAAATACGGACGAGTTACGAACTTTTTTACAGTGGATACACCACACTGCAAATCAGAGTATGAACGCTATCTTCAAGAAAAAAAAGAAACAGCTCAACGGCAGGAACAAGAAAAACAGCAGAAAGTAGCAAAGGAACGTCAGCAAAAAATAAGAAATGATCAAATCGCTGGTGAAACGCAGACGCTAATTGCCCAAGTCCCCAATGTAAGCGAGCGCCAATCTTTTTCTGAACAATTGAGGCTTATCAATACTGGTACTGCCTCCGAAAAGCAACAAGAATATTTGGAAAAATTACGGGAAGATGTCAAGACCCGCTTAGAAAAAATACAAACGGCAACAGCACGTAAGAAAAGCGAAGAAGATGATTTGGAGAAACAAATTGCCACTATCAAAAATCCAGCAGACCAACGCAGGCTTCGCAACGATTTGGCTACCTTAAAAACAAATCGTCAAACTGCCAATGATATTGAATATCAAAGATTGCGGCGCTCGGTGGAAGAAGCACAGCAAGAAGAAGAAAAGCTACAACAGGAACAAAACAAGTTTGATAATACATTCAACAGTATGAGTTCCGACCACCAACAACGCCAAGGGCCTTCGGAACGAAAGCAGAAAATTTTTGCCATTACCAACGATAACAGCCTCAGCAGTGCCGAAAAACGGCGATTGATAGAAGAACAAAACCAATTGTTGGAACACAATGAGCGGGTATTGAAGGATGACGACAGTCAAAAACAAAAAGCTGATGATGAAATGGCTGCTATGCGACAGGAAAACCAACGAAAACTGGCAGAAGAATCTGCTGGAATGGCTACTGCGGGCGTATTGATGCAGAAGTCTATCAACAATTCCAAAGGACATGGAATTGACTATTTAGGAGCGACCCGTTACGCTCATTTCTCCATTGGTCTTAGTACAGATATACTTCCGGTCGCTGTCGATATTAAGGAAAAATATATGTATAATAACGGGACAGGTAATAATTATGCCCGCGAATCTACCACTACGGCCACGGGAGTAAAGTCGGTAAATTCTGCCGGTTTTATGGCCAATGGGCGGCTTGAATGGCATGGGCGAGCAATAGGCATCGGTTTTTTGGGAGGTATAAGCCTCACTCCTTTTGATATTTATAATACTATCATGGCATTGATAGCTACCGGTGCAGGAGAAGATGCCACAAGCACCACCGGCAGTTCCCCCACCAGCAGCAACTCAGAAGAAACTACCAAAAATAGCTGTTTCCGCTATAATGCAGGAGTACGGCTCTATTTCAATTCGCTCATCAATGAGCAAAAACTGTTTTTACAATATAACTACGCAAGCACTTCCGTTACCCACGACTATAAATCATTATCAAAGTATGAATACGGAACAGGTGCTTATGATATCACTGACAAAACCGTGAAAACTCAGCAGCTATTTACGGCGCATCGTGCTTTGGGAGGAATTCAATTTGGAAAATTAGAAGACTTAGACGACGAAGTAGCTCTCTTTGAACTCGCTTTAGGCAAGGAGTTTACTACTCAACAATTTCCGCGTTCGGGTAGTCCGTGGCTATTATGCCTCACCCGTTTGAAACCTAACAAATTCAACTTTGGAGCTCTTGTTGGATTTGGACACGTGCAAGGAAAGATGCCATTTTTAAACAATACATCTTTCCAGATTTTCTACACAAAATCGTTTGATTCTTTTAAAAAATAAGACCCATGAAACGACCTATACTCTATAAAATCGGCTGTTATTTGCTATCCATGGCCTTTTTAGCCTGTAGCGAAGACCTGATCTATCCGGATTTATCTTTTAATGCTACTGACAATAATGGGTTGGTTTCGTTCACCAATTACTCAAAAAATGCGGACACTTTTTTATGGGATTTTGGAGATGGAACAACTTCTACCGACTCTGACCCGGAACATCGCTATCAACGAAGTGGCATATATTTAGTAGCGTTAGAAGGAAAAGGTCCTTCCGGTAAGTCTTCTTTTCAAAAGCAGGTAGAGGTAACAATTCCAACCGGAACGCTTACTGTTTACACTACGAATACCAAAATTACAGTCGTCGTTCAGGTATATATAGACGACACCTACATCGGGGATATTAATAGAATCTATTCTTCCGGTGTTCCATCCTCAGAATGTTTAAATCTTACGTATGCTGTTAGAAAAGAGTTAAGTACCGGCCTACATACGGTCTCTGCCAAATCCGGTTCAGTTACTTGGGCCAAAACATCCGTCAATGTCCAGCGCGGATGCAATCTATTCCGGCTTCTTTAAACTTAAACATTTTCAAAACCATGAAACGATTATTAATTATTAGCCTATTTGCTTGCCTTATTATCGCATGTCAGAAGCCAGTAGAACCTGAAAATCCTGTTAATAAGGCAAAAGTTACTTATTCCAATTGGAAATCCGTGGATTTTAATGGATTGGAAAGATTCTTTGAAATACAAACAGATGTTATTGATTTCTATGGTAAAGTTGACAAATATGCCGAAATAGCCATTGGGGAACGTTCACCTTTATTAACCGGCAGTGCTATCGCTAACGGGATTGTACTCACTTTTTTTAAGGTTCCGAATTCAGTTGAAAAGAGCAAAAATAATTGGGTTTCAGAGGAACTTCTTTACCCAGCATTTTTTGACGAAAAACCGAATGAAGACTTAGGACCATTACATTTTGATGCAATTATTCCAGGTTATTCCGCCAGTGAATATACCTTGGGAGAGATTTATTATTTATTCGATGAAAATGTTTTCATTGTTGATATCCGACTCACTCTGACTAAATTCTCTAATATGGTACCTATTCTGGAGCTGCAAAAAAAAGATGTCAATTTTTTTAGCAATTATTTAAAAGATAAAATCAAGTATCGTCAAGTAATTATACAAGGAATCACGCAACAAGAATTAAAGACTGCCTTAGGCGGCGGGGGAGGTGGATTAATTGAATATGAAAATTTAGTAAAGGTTTTTAAGATACCTTCTTAAAGGAATTTTATCAATCCTTACAACTAACACTTCTCTAATAAAAGATTACATTTACCACCTGTAAATGTGCCCTTATCCGACGTTTCAATATAGCTGGTAATTTTTTCTGCCATAGCGTTGATAACGTTATTTTTATTATCTTAGCAGAGCTGTATTTACAGCAGTGTTAATCCAAAAAGCGTTTTACCATGAAAAAGCCGGAGAAATACAGTAATTTCCAAGAAATGAAGGCCGATTCAAAACCGGCAGGAGCAAGTTCTGTCGAATCGCAGGAGCGCCATGGTAAGTTTGAAGGCTTTATACGTTCTTTGAGAAACGCGCCTGTCAAAGAAGTTTCCACAACAAAGAAATAAGCCTGCAAATGGATTATAATAGTGCGCTGCTTACTATCTTCGCTGTATTACAAAAACACAAGGTAAATTACATGGTAGTGGGTGGAACTGCACTATTACAATTTGCTTAATGCGCTGGAGGAATTGGGGAAAGATGTAACCAAATATAAAGAAGAAACCTCTCCCGATCCTAAGCGTTCTTTTTTCAAGTTGGAATTTGATGATTATACCCTGGACCTTTTACCAAGTATAAAAGCACCCTTAAAATTCATTGAAGCGTTTACAAGAAGGATAGTCATTGAGATTAACGGTGTTGGAATCTCGCTGATATGCCTTGAGGATTTAATCCAAGACAAAAAGCACAGTCCAAGACCGAAAGATACAGATGATATTCAGCATTTACGCGGTGAATAAGTTGGACATTTCTAAAACTGTCTTGGGGGCTATATCGTAAGTCCCCCAAGGCCAGAACCATATCTTCGTTAAATCGCAGGCAATACAGGTCGCTTCGCCAGTGCATCATTGATGACTTGCAGTACGTGCTCGCGCTCTTCGCCAATCAGAGGTAGTCGTGGTTGACGTACATATTCGGTTCCTAAGCCCGTAGCCACTTCGGCCAATTTGATGTTTTGCACAAATTTGGTCGAAACGTCCAAATGCAATAGTGGGAAAAACCAGCGATAAATCTCGCGGGCTTCGGCGATGCGGCCTTGTTTGGCCAATTCATAAATCACCACCGTTTCGCGGGGGAAAGCATCTACCAAACCGGCAATCCAGCCATCAGCACCCATTAATAGGCTTTCCAAGGCCATATCGTCCACACCCGAAAGAATTTTGAAACGCCCACCGAGTTCATTGATGATGTCGGTCATGTAGCGAATATCACCCGTTGATTCTTTCATGGATTCAAAATGAGCATTTTGCGCCAAGTCTTTGAACATCGGAATACTCACAAACGTCTTGTAAGCCAGTGGGTTATTGTAAATCATAAAAGGCAAATCGGTCGCATCGGCCACGGTATGAAGATAATGTAACGTCTCGCGGTCGTCTGACGGATAGCGCATCGGAGGCAGCAACATAATACCATCTGCACCCGCACTTTCGGCTTCTTTTACAAAATTGACCGCCACTCGTGTACTATTTTCAGCAACGCCAATCACGAGCGGTACGCGATCGGCAATAACTTCACGAGCAGCTGTCAGGAGTGTCAATTTTTCATCGTAAGTCAACGTGCTGTTTTCCCCCAGCGATCCGCAAATGATGATGCCATGAACACCCGCTTTGATTTGTTCGTTGATGTTATATGTAAAAGTGTTGAGGTCTAAGGTTTCGTCTTCAAAGAATTTAGTCGTTACGGCGGGATATACGCCTATCCAATTGGGTTTCATTTCTAAGATGTTTTGAGTGGTACTTGTAAGTATAAATGATTGTACAAAAGTAAGGACGCAGCTGCCTTCCCACTCTCCTTAAATTAATGATTTATGATACTATTTTGGTAAAAATCAAGTAGTAGTGGATAGGTTGAATCATTGACCTAATTCCGACACTGATTTGAGGTATTCGCGTGGGGTGAGGTTCATCAACTGCTTAAATTGCCGATTGAAATTGGAAAGATTAGCATAGCCACACTCAAATGCAATTTGGCTCACGCTTTGGGTAGAGTCTTTCAACAATCGGCAAGCGTGCTCAATGCGAACTTCGTTGAGTAACTGCGAAAAAGTTTTGCGCGTGTGCATCCGCAAAAAACGGCAAAAGGCATGCGGAGTGAGGTTAGCTACATTGGCCACGTCGTCGAGGGTAACGACATTAGAATAGTTGGTCAAAATAAAATTGAATACATTTTCAAGTCGTTGGTGGTCAATAGGCTTATTAGGTTGCTTATAGGCTGTTCCCGAAAGTTGCTCGCAACTGGCCGATAGCGTCAAACTATCAAGTGTAGTCAGGAGTGTGATGAGTTGTTCAAAAGGCCGCTGGTCGTTGATGGCCTCAAACTTCTCCGTCAACAAATTAGGCTTTAAAAATCGAAGCCTTACCCCGTGCGAAGCTTCGCGCAACAATTCGCCAATGTGTAACAACTCAGGCACTTTGGCGAAAAAGTGATTGAGGGTTTCTTCTCTAAAAAAGAAAGTATAAGCCATTACTTTTTGATCAGAATCAAGCTCAAAGTAACGACTGTCATTAAGCAATACGTGAGGCACATTGGCTCCCAATAGCAACAAGTCGTAAGGTTGAAAGCGGTCAATACGATCGCCGACTACAAGCGTGCCTGTTCCTTCTTTGATGAGGGTCAATTGAAGTTCAGGATGAAAATGAAGGCGTTGATAAAAGTGTTTATCGTTGTCTATCTGCACTCTAAACGAACGGTCGTCCACAGTGGGTACGCGAAAATGGAGTGCTTTCATTTTA
>JBDHXS010000376.1:0-6812 GCA_039810845.1 Runella sp.
TCAAAACCCAAGTCGGTATTATTGGAGCTGGGCCTGCGGGTCTGACGCTTGCTCATTGGCTCCGCAAACACGGCATTGAGTCGGTGATTATCGAAAACCGAAGCCGTGAATACGTTCAAGTACGTGTTCGTGCAGGATTGTTGGAACAAAACACCGTTGATATTTACAAACAGTTGGGCTTGGCCGATCGACTCGTTCGTGAAGGACAAGAGCACCACGGGGTATATTTGAGCTTTGATGGAAACCGCATTCGGGTGCCATTTGGAGAATATACCAATGGACGAAATATTACGATTTATGGCCAGCAAGAAGTGGTCAAAGACCTGACGGACGCATGGTTGGCGGGCGGAGGAGAGCTTTATTTTGAAGCAGCTGCCACTCAAATTGAAGGTTTTGACACTACTTCGCCCAAAATCCACTTTGTGCACGAAGAAGAAGCGGGTGTGATTGAGTGTGATTTTGTAGCTGCTTGCGATGGTTTTCACGGAGTAGGTCGTAAAACGTTGCCCAAAAATACGTTCAACGAATTTTCAATTACGTACCCGTTCAGTTGGTTAGGGATTTTGGCAAACGTGGCTCCGTCGTCGGAAGAACTGATTTACGCTTACCACCAAAATGGTTTTGCCCTGCACAGCCTTCGTTCGGAGAAAGTAAGCCGTTTGTATATTCAGGTTGACAACAATGACCACGTCGATAACTGGTCGGACGACCGTATTTGGGAAGAGCTTTCGTTGCGATTAGGAACGGAGGGCTGGACGCTAAAATCGGGGCCCATCTTTGAGAAAAGTATCACTCCAATGCGCAGTTTCTTTACCGACAATATGCAAGCAGGGCGGTTGTTTTTGGCGGGAGATGCGGCGCACATTGTGCCTCCAACGGGCGGAAAAGGACTTAATTTGGCCGTAGCCGACGTAAAACATTTGGTCGATGGATTTGTAGATTTTTACAAAAATAACTCCATGAAACTATTGGATGCTTATTCGGAGATTGCGTTGAAAAGAATTTGGAGAGCGCAAGATTTCTCTAACTTTATGACTACGCTTTTCCACAAACAAGATACACACGGGTCGTTTCAGTACCACTTGCAAAAGGCGAAGTTTGATTACATCAGTATCTCAAAAGCCTACGCTACGACCATTGCCGAAAATTACGTTGGACTGCCTTTTGAGGCGTTTGAGTAAATTGAGTATTTTGAAGTTTTACCCGCTGATTGGCGCAGACTGAGAACCGCAGATAAACGCTGATTAGTTGCATCATTAAGTTCTTTTCAGCGAAAATCTGCGTTTGTATGATTCAGCGAATTGCTGCGGGTCAAACAAATGAAATTATTTACTTAATAACTTTTCAAGTGGGTTTGAAATAACCATTCTCCAACAATCATAACAATATGAAACAAGTACCCATTATAGACCTTCAAACTGCCGCAAGTATGGTAAAAGAAGGGGATATTTTGCTGCAAGGCGGCTTTGGAATGACGGGCAATCCTGTTCATTTGATGCACGCTTTGGCCGAAATTGGGACCAAAAATCTGACATTCATCGGAAATAATACAGGTGAACCTGGGTTGGGAGGAGGGCGTCTGCTTCGCAATGGCCAACTCAAAAAAATGATAGGCTCGTTTTTTACGTCCAATCCTGATGCCGTTAAAGCAGCTCAATCGGGAGCCGTGGAGTATGAGTTACTTCCACAAGGAACCTTGGCCGAGGCACTTCGAGCGGGTGGGGCGGGCATTGGGGGATTTTACACCCCTACGTCGGCGGGGACACTTATCGCCCAAGGACGGGAAACGAAGGTTATCGACGGCGAAGAACAAGTATTTATCAAAGCTTTACGGGGAAATGTGGCGTTTATTCGGGCGTGGCGGGCCGATACCGCTGGTAATCTGCAATACCGCATGACCGAAAACAACTTCAACAAAGCGATGGCTACCGCTGCCGATTTGGTGATTGTGGAAGTGGAAGAGGTCGTTCCCGTGGGAGAAATTGCCCCCGAAAATGTACATACACCAGGCTGTTTTGTCGATTACGTTGTGGTGGCAAAACTCACCTTGGAAGACTTGGGTACGTCGGCCTCGGTTTCGTCGTCTAAAAAAGTGGATGAAAGCCGTATGAACATGGCCAAACGTGCATTGGCCGAGCTCAAGAAAAGAAACGTCGTCAATTTGGGGATTGGAATACCTACGTTGGTGGCCGATTTAATTACGGAAGAACACGGTATCATTTTGCACACCGAAAACGGAATGTTGGGCGTAGGGCCCGTGCCTACCGACGGCGGTGGAGCGATGGATTATCCTGTCAACGCAGGAAAAATTCCAGTAACTGCCCTAAAAGGAAGTAGCTATTTTGACAGTGCTGATTCGTTTGCCATGATTCGTGGCGGGCATATCGACGTGGCGATTATGGGAGGTTTGGAAGTGGATGAAGCTGCTAATTTGGCCAATTGGGCCGTGCCTGGAAAACCGTTGCTTGGCGTAGGTGGAGCGATGGATTTGGCGAAAGGAGCCAAAAAACTCATTATTACTATGACTCACACCAATCCCGATGGCTCATCTAAAATCGTACCCCAATGCACTTTACCCCTCACGGCGTCGGGTGTGGTGGACATGGTGATTACAGAATTGGCAGTATTTGAATTTCCAAGCAGAAAACTTACGTTAACGGGCTTAATGCCAAACGTCACTCTCGAAGAAGTAATTGCGAAAACAAGTGCTAACTTTGAGGTAGCATTATAAATTTTAACCGAGGTTTTGAGAAACCTCAATGTCGGTTACTGTAACCGACTTCACCCAAACATTTTTATTACAAATGTTGAAAATTACGGCAAATGCACTTAAAAACCCTGCAAAAGAGGCCATTATTGCGGGGGGAGAAAGTTATAACTACCAAGCGTTAATCGACGCATCGAGGGCTTTTGCGCACCAACTCCTCCAGTCATCCGATGACCTGAAAGAAACCCGGGTTGCTTTTATGGTATCACCAGGCTTCGATTACGTGCGTGTACAGTGGGGAGTTTGGTTGGCGGGAGGCGTCGCGGCGCCACTGTGCATTACCTATCCGCTGCCATCGTTGCAGTATGTTATTGAAGATACCCAAGCCGAAATAGTCGTTGTCGGCCCCGAATATGCCGCTTTGTTAAAAGATTGGGTTTTGGAAAAAGGCTTGCGTTTCATTGTATTGGGCGAAGAAAAAGAAGCAAATGATTCCGCAACTGGACTTCCAACGTTGGAAAAGAGTCGTCGGGCGATGATTTTATATACGAGTGGAACAACCAGCCTTCCCAAAGGCGTGGTGACCACCCACGCAAACCTCGAAGCCCAAATTTCAACCTTGATAAAATCATGGAAATGGAGCGAAAACAACCACATCGTTTGTGTGTTGCCGTTGCACCACGTTCACGGAATTATCAATGTGGTTTCGTGTGCGTTATGGTCGGGGGCGACGGTGCAATTTTTGCCGTCATTTTCTGCCGAAGGGTTGTTTGAACTGTTTTTGGCAGGAAAAGTCAACTTGTTTATGGCTGTCCCGACAATTTATTTTAAACTCATTTCTTACTGGGAAGGGCTGCCCACTGAACGTCAACAAGAAATTGCCGAAGCGCTATCGAAGTTTCGCCTGATGGTATCGGGGTCGGCAGCGTTGCCAGTAACGGTGATGGAAAAATGGAAAACGATAAGTACGCACACGCTCTTGGAACGCTACGGTATGACCGAAATCGGCATGGGAATTAGCAACCCGTACGACGGCGAGCGAAAAGCAGGGTACATCGGAAAGCCTTTGGCGGGGGTGAAAGTGCGGTTGGTGGACGATGAAGGCAATGAAGTGAAAGGCCGCTCTGCGGGCGAAATTCAAATAAAAGGCAATAACGTTTTTCTGGAATATTGGCGTCGTCCCGAAGCGACCCAAAAAGCGTTTACCGAAGATGGCTGGTTCAAAACGGGAGACGTAGCCGTCAAGGAAAAAGGTTATTATCGTATTCTAGGGCGTGATTCGATTGATATTATTAAGTCGGGAGGATATAAAATCTCTGCGCTCGAAATCGAAGAAGTGCTCCGAACGCACCCTGCCATCAAAGACTGTAGCGTGATTGGCATTCCCAACGAAGAATGGGGTGAGTTGGTCGTAGCAGCTATCATCACCGACGGCGTAGCGGTTGATTTGAAAGAATTGAATACGTGGATTCGGGAAAAAATGCCTGCCTACAAAACCCCTCGTCAGTACAAAATAGTCGCCGATTTTCCGCGTAACGCCATGGGGAAAGTGACCAAAAATGACTTGAAACCGTTGTTTTTGTGAGAATAATCTGAATATTCCTTTTAAGCTGGGGAGGTCAGAATATAATGTAAGTACGAGGCTTTAGCCCTGACTGATGAAGTGAACTGCTTCGATTATAGTGGTCAAGGCTAAAGCCGTTGATAGTGAGATTTTTAGCATTTTCCCAGCCTGAAGGCTGGAGTTAGAGGAGAGATATTGACAATATATGATACTGTTAGGACAATTAACGAATAACAATTAACAGATAACGAAAATCAACCTCATGGTCATTTACGGTGTCGCCCTTTTAGCATTTTGTTACCTCGTCGGACAGGTAGTCGGCGAATACCTCGGAATTTGGTTGGGCGTAGAGGCCAACGTAGGCGGGGTCGGTTTTGCCATGCTTTTGTTGATTGTTATCAACAGTTGGTTAGAAAAGCAGGGAAAGTTGGATACTCTGACGCAATCGGGTATTCAGTTTTGGAACCAAATGTATATCCCCATTATCGTGGCAATGGCTTCCACTCAAAATGTCAAACTCGCCGTTTCGAGCGGAGCAGTGGCCTTGTTGGCAGGGGCGTTACCCGTTGCCGTTTGTTACTTTATGATTCCCTATTTGACCAAAGCCTTTAAACCTTCAACGGAACAATAACATGGAAATCCTTCTCAAGTTTTTGGAAAAAAATGGATTAGTCGTTGCGTTTTTGGTGGTTGGGTTGATGATTTTTGGGGCTGATAACGTATCCAAGCGATTGCTCAATAAAAAAGTGCCAACTCCAGCGGTGGCCATCGTTTTTGGATTACTATTGGCTTATGTAGGAGGTACAATTTCAGGAGGAGAAAAGGGCATTGCCGATGTGAAACTCTTTTCGGGAATGGGTCAATTGGGCGGTTCCATGTTTCGCGATTTTGCGATTGTGTCCACGGCGTTTGGGGCAAGTATTTTGCTGATGAAAAAATCGGGCGTAGTAGGTGCAATTTCATTGCTGATTGGTACTATTCTCTCTTTTTGTTTAGGTGTTTTCGTCGCTTTTGGATTAGGGATTCGTGATGCCGTCAGCCTCACCACCATTGGGGCAGGTGCCTGTACGTACATCGTAGGCCCTGTGACGGGTGCTGCGATTGGAGCGAGTTCGGAAGTGATTGCGTTGAGCATTGCCACGGGCGTCGTCAAAGCGACAGTAGTAGCTATTGCCACCCCTTTGCTCGCCAAGCGTATAGGCTTAGACAATCCACACACAGCCATGGTATTTGGGGGAATTATGGGAACAAACGCAGGCGTAATGGCTGGATTAGCCGCTACTGACCCGAAATTGGTGCCTTATGGCGCACTTACAGCTACGTTTTATACAGGTTTAGGATGCCTATTATGTCCTTCGGTCTTTTATCTCATCATAAGAACAATCGTATAGTTATCGGCACAATAACTGTGCTTAACATTTACCATGAAAGAAGCATTTATCATAGATGCCATTCGGACTCCGATTGGCAGTTTTGGGGGTAGTTTATCACCCGTAAGAGCCGATGATTTGGCGGCTTTACCTATCATTGAATTGATAAAAAGAAACCCTTCGATTCCAACAGAGGTGATTGAAGATGTCATTTTGGGATGTCATAACCAAGCAGGGGAAGATAATCGCAACGTAGCGCGGATGGCTTTGCTTCTTGCGGGACTTCCCTACACAGTTCCAGGCGAAACCGTCAACCGACTTTGTTCTTCTGGAATGTCGGCCGTAGTGCACGCTAACCGCGCCATCAAAGCAGGTGATGGGGAAGTATTTATCGCTGGAGGGGTGGAGCACATGACGCGTGGTCCTTGGGTGATTTCAAAAACGTCAAAACCCTTTGGCAACGATGCTCAAATGTTTGATTCGAGCTTTGGCTGGCGTTTTGTTAACCCCAAAATGCAAAAAATGTATGGCACCGACGCCATGGGGGTGACAGCGGAAAATTTGGCTGAAATGTACAATATCAGTCGTGAAGATCAAGATTTATTCGCGTTTCGGTCTCAACAAAAAGCAGCTGCGGCGCAGCAAAATGGAATTTTAGCTGAAGAAATTATTCCCGTTGAAATGACCGACCGCAAAGGCAATGTAACGGTTTTTGACAAAGACGAATTTATCAAGCCAAACACCACTTTGGAAGGATTAGCTAAGCTAAAACCTGCTTTTAAAAAAGAAGGTGGAACGGTCACGGCGGGGAATGCTTCGGGCTTAAACGACGGGGCAGCGGCCATGTTTATTGCGTCGGAAGAGGCCGTGAAAAGCTATAATCTCACTCCTAAAGCGCGTATTATTAGCTCGGCGGTAGTGGGCGTAGAGCCTCGGATTATGGGGATTGGGCCTGTGGGAGCAACCCAAAAAGCCCTTCAAAAAGCGGGATTGGCGCTCGATGACATGGCGGTAATTGAGTTTAATGAAGCGTTTTCGGCTCAATGTTTGGCGGTGTCGCGCAACCTCGGATTGACCGATGACGACGCCCGTATCAATCCCAACGGAGGAGCCATTGCCCTTGGGCATCCACTCGGTATGTCGGGGACGCGTATTGTGCAAGCGGCAGTAA
>JBDHXS010000377.1:0-6808 GCA_039810845.1 Runella sp.
AAATAATGAAAAAAATATACTTACTATCCATGTTCATCTCGCTCGGTATGGTTCGGGCTTATGCACAGGCCGGGGGCGAAATTACCCCTAAAGGCATTACGTTTCCACGTTATACCGATGCCAATCGCCCCACGGGACCGCTGGCCATTGGCACGACCATTTTTAATACCGGCCAAAATACCCACCAATATTGGAATGGCAGTGGCTGGACCAACGTAAGTACCCCCGGCAGCGGCGGCGGTCCGTGGAGTGCCGTGGGGAACAATGTTTATAATAATACCGGAAGCAGAGTGGGCATCAATACCAACAATCCAAGTGCCGATTTGGAGATACAAGGTGGCGGTGGATTGCTTATTTCTGAACCCTACACCGTTACTGCCTCACCGCCCGCCACTACTTATACCATGCCTTATAATGGTACACTTGCCACCATTACCGACAATGCAGGCCGAGTACTGGACCCGGGAGGTAACGGCAATTTTTTAACAAATACCAACTACGCCAGCTACATTAGACTTACGCCCACAGGAAACGTCGATGGCTTTCGTTTTACGTTTGAGAGTTTAGCTGTGGGTGGTTCTACTATCATTTTCAGCACTTCTTCTGATGTGGCCAATACCGGTGCCTATATTCTTTCTATTAACCAATTCTCAAACTATGCTGCCGGACGACCATTTAACATTAAAGGGTTTGAGATTTATATCCACAATAAGATTATATCCGGCGGAACAGCTGCGGCAGGTTTTCAATTATTATTTGAGGCTTTAACTGTATCCGGCTCACCTTCTGTCTATACTGAGCTTGTTGGGGGTGCACTTTCTTACAGTACATATAAAAGCTCTTTTACCAGTGGTAATTCACGAGCCGGTGGTTATGGTTCCACGGCTATGGGTAGTTCAAATGCCGGTGGATTTTATTCAACTGCATCGGGGTATGTTGCCTCCGCAAGCGGAGATTATTCAACTGCATCGGGGCATGCTGCCAAAGCAAGCGGAGATCATTCAACTGCATTGGGGCCTTATGCCGAAGCAAGCGGAGATCTTTCAACTGCATTGGGGTTTTCTGCCACCGCAAGAGGAAATAGTTCAACTGCATTGGGGAATAGTGCCACCGCCGGCCAAAGTAATTCGGTAGCTATCGGTTATTATGCCAATTGTAATGCCCAAAACAGCATGGTATTGTCGGGTTATAGAGATGTGTACAGTGGTACACCTTACGAATTAGTGACCGGATTTAAGAATTACCGTTTTTGGACAAAAGCCGATTTCAGTACCTATGTAATGCTTTCAGAGGGTGCAGGTTCATGGACGGGCGTATCGGATTCTACCAAAAAGGAGCGCTTTCTTCGGGTAGACGGCGAGGATGTTCTTCGTAAAATCTCCAAATTCAACCTCACTTCCTGGAACTTCAAAAAGGGTACTGAACGGCATTATGGCCCAATGGCACAAGACTTTTACGCCGCTTTCGGCCGCGACGAACTCGGGACCATCGGCACCGATACCACCATCAACAGCGGCGACTTTGACGGCGTAAACTTCATTGCTATTCAAGCCTTGGAAAAACGCACCCAAGCCCTGCAACGCAGCAATGATGAGTACCGGACACAGAATAACCAATTGATTGCGGAGGTAGAATCATTGCGTCGGTCAATTAGTGAGTTTCGGAAAAATCAGGAAGAATTAATGGAAAACTTTCGGCAATTGCAGGCTGCGCTGCCCACCCGTAAAGAACCCGAAATATCTACACATAAACGGGATGAAGAGTAATGATTAAAATTGATAATTGAGTAAGTACAAGTCCCGGAGAAGGGGGCTGATTATAAGCATCAACAACCATTTTTCTTGGCCATAAATAAACTTGAAACGCTTTCTAAATTAGCCGAAATCATGAAAAAAGCAGGTCTCCATCGTGTACGAAGAAATCAAAAATAATCAGTTCCGGATCAAAACGGACAAACCCAATGTCAAAGTCAGTTGGCAAGTAACGGGTATCCGAAGAGATGCTTACGCCGAAGCCAATCGCGTAGTGGTGGAGGTTGAAAAACAAGGAGAAGAAAAAGGCAAATACCTGCATCCGGAAGCATTTGGGAAAGATAAATCAAAAGGGATTGAGAGTTTGCACCAAGTAAAATCGCTGAATCAATAGATTGGCATAGTTTCCCGAAAGCAGATTTTTTACAGGTTGATTTTTTAATACAAATACAACTGATCATTCCAACATGTTAACCAAAATGTGGCGGTGGTTTATGGCCGCTGCTGCCCAAAATCCATGAAAAAGTGTACAACTTCCGATCATTGGTTACATTGATATTATCCGAAACGATGGCAGTGAAGGTATTATAACCTGTCAAAATTTAGTAGATGGCGATGTTTATCAAAAATACAAAGCTTTGAATCGTTGGAATGGTCCTTTGGGATTGCCAACAGCGAGTGTCTTACTTACACCCGCCAATGCTACGGATAAAGGAGTATATGGCTCTTTTCAAAATGGAACAATATGGCATAACCCTACCGTTGGTGCAGTAGCTTTGTGGGGGAAGGTATTAAAGCTTTATGCCGCAATAGATTATGAAAGAAGTTGGTTGAAATATCCCACTGAAAGCTGTGATCCAAATAAAGGAGATAATAATCAAAGTGTTGCTTTTCAGGGTGGTAAAATAGGCATATCCTCAACCGGATGTGGCAATTATTATAGCCCAGCAGGAGGCTTGAGAGATCAAAAAAATAATATTCCATCATCAGGGGCAAGTCTTTGCTATTAAGAGAAAGCTAACTAATCAGATAGTATGCGGAACTATTCTGGTCAAAGCAGGTTCCTCAGAGTTTAAAGATATAGCGCTAAGTTAAATGGATAGAAATGATGCAGCAGACTGGATAAGAACTACAACTTATGCATGTTCTCCAAGAGGTCTTGATAATCTTTTCATTATGTGCCATGGAGGGGCGAAAAGCACCGGAGTACATAGTGATGTTACCGCCCAATCTATTGAACAAAAAGATCGTGGGTTGCAAATTGGCACACAAAATTTATTGTTATCAAACCTCAACGTCACGGCCATACTGAATGGATTGGTATCAAAAATCACCTTATTAGCCTGTAACATAGCCGAAACGGATACCGGTGCAAAAATACCGCCGACGACGGTAAACTGTTTTGCAAAAATTTGGCTGGCTACACAGGGGCGGAAGTAATTGCGAGTTCTGAAACTCAAAGTTATCATAGACGTGGCATAATAAAGTATCTTTTCTGATACAGCGGGAACCATAGATTTTGGCTTGTGGGAAGGTCCCGTATTTTCGTTCATGCCCGACAGTAAAATAATACCACTTAAATAGTAATCGTCCACTATGATTCAAGTAAAAAAGCACTATATTTAAGTTTCATTCGGATCTATGAAACCACCTTTGAATAAATTAATTTCATTGCTACTGACACTGCTCACCGGTCTAAAAGGCTTTGCCCAACCAAATCCCGATTCGCTGACAGCTTCTAAGCCCCCCACCTTCCAAAAAGGCCGCTTTGCGGCAGTGGTCGCAACCGAGGCAGCGCTGTATGCCGGGACGATGGCGTACCTGAACTTTATTTGGTACAAAGACGAAAAACGCGTGCCCTTTGAGTTTTACAATGATGCCGCAGGCTATTTGCAGGTCGACAAATTCGGCCATGCGTATGGTTCATACCTGGAAAGTTATATCGGGTATCGGGCCATGCGCTGGTCGGGCGCATCCAAAAAGCAAGCCTTGTTGTACGGCGGTACATTAGGTTTTTTGTTACAGTCACCGATTGAAATCGTAGACGGTTTTTATGAAGGTTGGGGATTTTCGTGGAGCGATATGGCCGCCAATGCTGTGGGGAGTTCGATGGTGATTGGGCAAGAATTGCTTTTCGACGAGCAAATTATGAAATACAAATTCAGTTTTCGCCCTTCACCTTATGCCAAACAAGCCAATGGTTACTTAGGAACGACGTTTGCAGGACAAATCTTACAAGACTACAATGCACATACCTATTGGTTCAGTATTGGATTGAACCGAATCATTCGTTCGGAACGAATCCCCGATTGGCTCAACGTGGCGGTCGGTTACGGTGCCAATGGGATGTTTGGAGAATTTGAAAACATCAAGCGTTGGGGTAATGTTGTGATTCCGCCCACGCAGCGCTATCGTCAGTTTTTGTTTTCGCTGGACATTGACTGGACTAAAATCAAAACGAAGAATCGGTTTTTGAATCAGGTCTTTCAAAGTATGTTTATGATAAAACTTCCCTTCCCCGCTCTCGAAATCAATACTAAAAATGGATTCAAAGTCTATGGAATCTACTACTGAGTCGAACATTCTCTAAATTTCGGGCGCAAAAAGAGTATCAACCCCAATTTCAAATTCGGGAAGAACGGGTTTAGCGGAGCAAACATCTGACTCAATACATATCTTCACTTCCCGACGAGAAGTATATACATAAACCGCTTCTAATTCGGGATAAATATTCCACACTACTTTTACACCCGCTTTAAAATACTCCACTATCTTTTCTTCTACCTTATAAGATTGATCACTTTCTGAAATTACTTCTACGACAAAATCTGGAATCACATCTTCTCCTTTACGCCCACGTTGTATTTGGTCACGAGTAAAATAAGCAATATCTGGACGACGCATCTGAATACCAGTGAGCATTACATCTGGCTCGGCCATAAATGAACCTTGGCTTATGTAACCTTTATCAAAAAAAAGACGATTTAAGACATCGTAAATGTAGTATTGTCGCTTTTTCATTCCCGTAAATTTGATCAACTCGCCATCATTCCATTCATATTTGAAACCATCTTCTGGCTCCCAAACCAAGAATTCTTCTAATGTACGTGGCAATGCCTCTTTCTGTACCTGTATCATGGTTTTAAATGTTTGTTCAAAAATACGATTTTAATCGTTTATCTCAACTATAAACTTATTCACTATTACCATCGAAATCAATACTTAAAACGATTTTATAGCCTATAAAATATACCATAAATTCTACGAAACATACCATACATTCTATTAACTGCCCAAATTTACCGATAGAATCGTAATTGTACTCTACTAATGATTTAGCCGCAGAAATTATCTCCTAAAAACACCAATAATAGGCCAAAAAGCACTAATTATCGGCATTCGGTTTATTCCAGTCTATTGTATTTTTTTGCGATTGAAAGCTACTGTTACTTTGTATCATCAAAACGCGCAAAACAAATACATCAATGAAAAATATTCTTACTTCCGCCCTTTTCGCATTGAGTCTTACAGCCGCTCATGCACAGTTTGGCCCAGGTGGTCCTGGCGGTATGCAGGGAGGTGATGGCAACGGTCGCCGCAACACCAATACCCAACAACAGCCCACTTTAAATCTTGAAAGTACTGCTCCCAAAGGAAACTCAAAAATCACAGGATTTGTGATTGATTCGGCTGCTACTCAAGCCGTTGAGTTTGCAAATATCGCACTTGTCAGCAAAGCCACTGGCAAACCTATTGATGGAACCATGGCTGATGAAAAGGGTAAGTTTACACTCAAAAGCATCGCTGCTGGTGATTACAAATTGATGATTTCGTTCATTGGGTTTAAAGACAAAACCATTGATAACATCAAACTCGCCAAAGGCCAAGACTTAGACTTGGGTGTTATCAAAATGAACCCTGATGTAAGAACACTCGAAGAAGTTGTGGTCACAGGCGAAAAATCGCTCATCGAAGAGAAAGTAGATAGAATGGTCTATAATGCCGAAAAAGACCTTACTGCTCGTGGTGGTGATGCTGCCGACGTACTCAAAAAAGTACCGATGTTGTCGGTGGACCTAGACGGAAACGTTTCACTTCGCGGTAGCTCTAATATCCGCGTGTTGATTAACAACAAACCTTCTACCATCGTAGCAAGTAGCATAGCAGACGCCTTGAAAATGATCCCTGCCGATTTGATTAAATCTGTAGAAGTAATCACTTCGCCATCAGCCAAATACGACGCCGAAGGTTCGGCAGGGATTATCAATATCATTACTAAAAAATCAACACTACAAGGCTTAACATTGAATGCTGACGCAGGCATCGGTGTACGCGGTTCTAACCTTAGTCTCAATGGAAACTACCGTCAAGGAAAATTGGGAATCACATTGGGTGGTTTTGGTAGAATGTTCTATAACAAATCCAATTCAACGCTCGACCAAAGCACGCTTCAAAATGGAGTGTCGGTACTCACAAAACAAAATACTGATGCTTACGACAATGGTTTGTTTGGCCGCTACAACTTAGGTTTCGATTACGATTTGGGCAAAAATCAGTCTTTGACAGCGGGTGTCAGCTTCGGAACACGTAACATGACTCGCTCACAAGACATGACCAGCAATCTTTTCAAAGATGGTCTCCTGTCGTCAACTACCTATCGTGATGTAACTACTCGTGACTTGTCTAACAACGTGGACATGAACCTTGACTACATCCGTACGTTCAAAACGCCTGGTAAAGAGTGGTCTATCTCGACCCAATATAGCCGCAGCAATTTGACCAACAACTTCAACGCCGATTTGTTGAGCGAAAGCAGCAGTTTGTTGAGTCGTCAGAAAAACTTGAACTTCAACACTAACCAAGAAGCGACGATTCAGACCGACTACCAAACACCTATCAAAGCAAATCAGATGATTGAGTTTGGAGCAAAAACCATCATGCGCCAGGTAAACAGCGATTATAGCTACCAAGTAGCCGCTGCCACAGGTTCTTTTGCCGCCGATGCTCGCAATCCTGAAGGATTCTTGAACTACAACCAAAATATCGTGTCAGGGTAT
>JBDHXS010000378.1:0-6793 GCA_039810845.1 Runella sp.
CCCATGACGGCAATATGAAAAGTATGTTGTTGATTTGACATGCTGAAATAGTGTTTTAATGAATGAATCCACTTAGAATAAGGTGAGTAGCTCTCTGCAAATACGTTCAAAATTCAGCATATTCTATCTTCTAAATGATGATATAAATCAGTAACACGCTTACCTGCTTAGCTGGATTGCTTACTAAAATTCATTTTTTTTTGAATCATTTAATGAATTATTGAGTTTTCCTTATCGGCTAATAGCCCATAGAGAATACGTATTTGTTTAAACAAAAACCCTAAAAATCAAATGAAAAAAGCCGTTGTACTTCTTTTTGCTCTTATTTCAACCGGCGTGATGGCACAAGGTGTCAAAACACCCGCTCCCAGCCCTACCCAAACCATCAAACAAGACTTTGCGCTTTCTTCCATCGAAATCACCTATTCGCGTCCAGCCGCTAAGGGGCGTAAAATTTTTGGTGATTTAGTGCCTTTCGGCAAAATTTGGAGAACAGGTGCCAATGCCGCTACCAAAGTGACTTTTGGTGAAGATGTAAAAGTAGGTGGAGTACCAGTAAAAGCAGGTTCTTATGCCATTTATTCTGTACCCGATGCCAAAGAATGGGAAATCATCATTAACAAAGGCTCCAATAACAGTGGTTTGACAGGCTATAAAACAGAAGACGATGTAGCACGTTTTAAAGTAGAAACGGGAGAGTTACCTATGATGATTGAGAACTTTACCATCATTTTGGGCAATTTGACGGCTTCTTCAGCAGCCATTCAAATCTTGTGGGAGCACACAGCGGTAGAAATTCCAGTAGTAGCTGATATTGACAGCAAAATCATGGCACAAATCAACACCGCCATGACTGTTGATAGTCGTCCGTATTATCAAGCGGCAAGCTACTATTTTGACAATGGTAAAGACATCAATAAAGCATTGGAATGGGCAACCAAAGCTGCCGAAGCACAACCTACGGCCTATTGGGTAATGCACCTAAAAGCAAAAGTGCAAGCCAAAGCCGGCGATAAAGCTGGTGCAAAAGCCTCTGCTATGAAATCTATGGAAATGGCGAAACAAGCCAAAAACGACGACTACGTAGTATTGAATCAGAAACTGATTGCTACCCTTTAAGTCTTCATTAATATTACTACAAAGGTCATTAAGATTTACACAAAAACCACAAAGTATATTTCTTTGTGTTCACTGTGTCTTCTTAATGACCTTTGTGTTTATTAAGCCTTTAAATCAAGGTTTCGTCAACAAAAACTCCTTGACCAATTCCAGTTGGTCTGTGCTAAGAAAATCGGCTCCTACTTCGCGGAGTTTTTTCCAGACAACAGGATCTTCGGGACAAGCCCAAAGGCGGAGTTTTTTACCCTCTCCGTGTATTTTTTTGACCAATGCTTGTAGCTTTTGAAACTGCTCTTCGGGCATTTCTCCTTTGCCACGCCAAGTGAGATGATTGGCATAATTGTCACTGACTACGGGCATGAGTTGCGCACTGAGTTTTTTGCCCAAATCAGCAGGTCGCCCGTCTAAAGAAGCCAAACGTTCTTTCGATTGCTTTAGGGTTTCAATGGGACGGTTTCCCGAAATAAATACGTTTACGGCACCTGTTTTAGGACTATTTCCTTTGTACGAACTAAGAATATGGCTATACTTTTGAAGTAATACCTCCAAGGCTTTGTAAGTACTTTCGGCTTCCGTTTTGAAATCAATCATCAGATAAAACGGCCCTTTGTAGCCTGCATATACTTGGTTTCCATTTTGGCGAATTCGCTCCGTCAGTGGTTTTAAATATAAGTTTTCTAGGGTATGGGCAGGATTGTTGAAGGTAGGACGTTCGTGCGAGACAAACAGCGTATCGTTGATTAAATACACATCAGCTTCCACACTCGTAAACCCTTGGTCCAGTGCATCCCATAGTGGCCGCGACTGCTCGTAGTCATTATGTGCGTGGGCATTGGGCAACGGAATGATATTCGGCTTTATGGGTGGTGTTTGTAGTTTGGCAATGGGCTGCGTCCAGGCCGTTTCTACATCGCCTGCACTAAAAGGGTTGTATTTGGGCTTATTTGAGATGATTTTTGCTCGTACCATGAGTTCATCGTCAGCTAACGTATAGCTCACTTCCGTTCCTTTTATTTCTCGAAAGATTTCAGTCTTGTCTTTCCCTTTTTTTAGGCCAATCAACTGAATGGTATAGCTAACATCTGGCTCAGCTTTCACCTGAAACGATATACTTGTGGCTGTTTGGTTGAGGTTTTTCAATTCCACACCCGTAGTAGCATAAAAACGCCCCGCTTCCAAAGCTTCAATCAAGGCACGAGGGGTCAAGTTGGCGGCATTGACCATCACCCAGCCGCGTCCTGTATTGCTATATTCTAAACCAAAAAACTGGTAATTGTGGCTATCGTCGGTAGCAAGACCATACATGAGTGGGCGGCCTTGTTGGAGAAAATGCGTATTGATTTTGTCCCACATGGCTTCCGTGCCCTCGCGTTTTTCATCGCCATAGTTGTGTACTAATGGGTGGCCGTTAAAGACTTCAAAAAAACGCTCATATCGCAATTGCATCAAGTCTTGAGCTGTGATAGCATAGTAAAAATTGGGGTGGTTGATGTGTGGGAACATGGGCTGACCCGTTTGGCGGCGTTGGGCTACAACCAAATCAATGTTGTTTTGCATTACCTCCGCTACGCTGTTTCCGCGTTGTGGACGAATGAGGTTCTGCACATTGGTCATGTTGATGTGGATAGGCTTGTTGTCGTAGCTTGTCGAAACTTCTTCGCTTTTTAGAATCAAGAATTTATCTGCTTCGTCAAAGTAAGAACGGTATTCATTTAAGTTTTTAAGCCGTACTTTCAACGAATCGTTAGGACCTTTTTTATAGGTAACCCAATCTGGGCCAAACGTGCGCAAATACCGATCAAACGTCCGACGACGCTCAGGTACACGCGGCACATTCACCCATTTTTCGCCTTCTTGAAAGGTATTATGGTCTGAAAGCCCTACGAAGTGATAACCGTTGGCTTTGTACCAATCCATAATCATTTCGGGATAATCGTCTCCATCGCTCCAAAGTGAATGGGTATGAAGATTGCCTTTGTACCAATTTTGGGTATAGGCTGTCGTAAAAAGCGTTAGACAAATGAATAAGCAAATCAGTCTCATAGAAAAAGTGAGTAAGTATATTGCGATAAGGCTTCGTGGAGCTATTTCTAACAATACCTTCCGATATTATAATAAGACCGACTCATTCCTTAAAATTTACATATCATTTTTACGTAGGGTATTTCTCCTTTGTAGAAACGCTTGCCTTTCTGTTTCATACCAAAACGTTCGTAGAAGCCATTGGCATCCAAGCGGGCATCACACCAAATTTGGGTAGCTTCCCATGCAACTGCTTTCTCAAAAATGTGTTGAAGTAACTGACTACCAATGCCTTTTCGTTGAAAATCAGGATGGGTAGCAAATTTGCGAAATCGAGCAACTTTTTGCTCATCAATAAATAACGAGATAACTGAAACCAGTTCTTTATCAACAAAATAACCAAAGTGAAAGCCACTTTCATCTTCGGGGATTTTTACAAATTCAAGGGGCTTATCAGGCCACAAAACCTGATGGCGAAGTGGGTAGGTTTGTAGGGGAGTAATGAGACGAATCATAGTCTAAAAACAACTGAGGCACCGTTTGTAGCGGTGCCTCAGTACTAATTTTGGGTACTGAATATCCCTTCGGGGTCGCATTTTTTAGCGAGCAGTTCTTTCATAAACTCATAATCGAGCAGTTCCATATCCAGCACACGAGTTTTATGTAAGTTGGCCCATGACGCGTCGTAATTACCTTTGTGAAATTCGAGTACTGATTTTTTGAGATAAGCATTGGCCGAAGTAGAGTCCAATCGAATAGCACGATTGAGAATTTGTTCTGCTTCTATCAATTCCCAATTTTCTTTACTTTCTTTATAGTGAATCAAATCGACTGTAGCCAAATCAACCAGTAAACCCACATTCATCGAATCAATATCGGCACCTTTACGGAGCATCCGCTCAGCATCGGTCAAGTGGCCTTTTTGAAAGCACACCACTCCTAATCCCCAATAGCAATCACTGTTTTTGTTGTCGAGTAAAAAAGCCAAATTAAAACGATAACAGGCCGTATCAAGGTCGCCTTCTTGGAGATATTCCCAACCACGAGCTGAGAAAAATTGACTGGCTTCGTTGCGGTTAGCGAAGTTTTGATCACAATCATTGAGAAAAGTGATTTCAAACTCAATTTGCTCAATACTCTTGCTCGTTTCGCCAAACAAAGGCATTAAGTGCATATTTTTGAGCACCGTATTAGCTTCTGCTGAAGCTTTGGTACTGGTATCAGCGGGACGATTGCTGCTTATAAACTGCATCGTTTGAGCCGCCCCCAAAAAAGGCACCAACATTACAACGAATGATCCAATAACTAAATGACTAAATGACAGTATTTCTTTCATCGCTACCAACTCATCAGAACGTCTTAAAAAACGTTTGTTTTCAATCTGTTATTGTACAAACTTTTACTTTTTTCGTTTGCTGAATTTATTCTTAGTGGGTGTGGCAGATTTTTTTTGTGGCTTCGAAATTACAACTTTTTTGTTTTTCTTTTCATGAAAAGCACCTTTAAAATTAGGATCTTCTCTTCGACGCTGATCATCTATCTCGCGCAGCATTTCCTGCTTTTCTTCAAAAGGTGTTTCGAGAATTTCAACGGCTTCGGGTATTGATGCACGTGGAATAGTCAACCGAATGATTTTTTCAATTTTGGCGATATGATATTCATCTGCCATCGTTACAAAAGTTATGGCTTTGCCTTCCTGATTGGCTCGTCCCGTGCGCCCAATGCGATGAACATAATCTTCGTAAATCAGCGGTACGTCAAAGTTGACAACGTGGCTTACTTGGGTTACATCAATTCCTCGGGCGGCCACATCGGTAGCTATAAGAATCCGAACTCTACCTTCTTTGAACGCTTCCATAGAGTTGATACGCGTATTTTGGCCTTTATTAGCGTGAATCACACGTACTTCTTGATCAGCTACGACCTTCCGTTTAAGAAATTTATAAATATTATCGGCAGCCTCTTTTGACCGGACAAAAACCATACCTCGCTGAAACCCTTCTACTTCTTTAACAAGGTATTCGAGCAGGTTGATTTTTGCTCTGAAATTGGGCACTTCATAAATACTTTGCTCAACGCGCTCTGCAGTTGTTGCCTGAAGAGTAACTTCTACGCGAATGGGAGCTTCCAAAAAATTTTCAGATAATTTCTCAACTCTGGGGGGAAAAGTAGCAGAGAACAAAAGGTTTTGCCGTTTCCGAGGAATTACTTCCAGAATGCGGTTGATTTGCGGCATAAAACCCATATCCATCATTTTGTCGGCCTCATCCAAAATCAATGTTGTGATTTGCTTGACAAAAATTTCGCCTCGCTGGTACAAATCTAAAAACCTTCCTGGAGTAGCTACGATAATATCCACTCCTTTTTGTAACGTCGCGATTTGGGCTTTGGGGCCTAAACCACCAAAAAGCGCAATATGACGCAAATCAGTATATTTACCCAATTCACTAATAGTAGTATCAATTTGCATCACCAACTCACGTGTGGGAGCCAAAATGAGTGCGCGCGGATGCTGTCCCTGCGCATACTTGATGCGCATTAGCAATGGCAATAAATAAGCCGCTGTTTTACCTGTTCCTGTTTGGGCAATACCCAATATATCATGGCCTTGCAAAACAAGCGGAATCGCCTGTTCTTGAATGGGTGAGGGCGTCTCATAACCCGCATCAGCGATGGCGTTGAGGAGTTGGCGATTAAGGTTAAAATCTTCGAAAGTCACTATAAATCTATTATTTCTGTTTGAATCTAACGCACTAATTTTCAAATACATTCAAAGTTACGTGAACTTTTGTTATCAATCACTCATCGAAAACCGTAACTTTGCAGCAGCAAGTTAATCACTCATCTGCTCAAATATTCCATTATTCTATGAAATTCGGCGTAGTAGTTTTTCCTGGGTCCAATTGCGACGATGACACCGTCTATACTTTACGGGTCAATCTCGGACAAGAAGTTATTAAGCTATGGCACAAAGACCACGACCTTCAAGGCTGTGATTTTATTATTTTGCCTGGTGGCTTTTCGTATGGTGACTATCTGCGTACAGGCGCTATTGCTCGTTTTTCACCCATTATGAACGAAGTAATCGCCCATGCCAACCGTGGAGGCTACGTGATGGGAATTTGTAATGGATTTCAAATTTTGGCCGAAGCAGGCTTGGTTCCAGGCGTATTACTTAGAAACAGCTCTCAAAAGTACATTTGTCGTAACATTTATCTTTCTCCCCAAAGTCAATCAGCGATTCTGACGGCAGGATTAGCCCCCAAAGCTTACAAAATCCCAATCGCGCATGGAGAAGGTCGCTACTTTGCTGATGCTGATACGCTAAAAAGTCTCAACGACAACGATCAAGTATTGTTCCGTTATTGCGATGAAAATGGTCTCATTACCGAAATAGCCAATCCAAATGGCAGCTTAGAAAATATTGCGGGCGTAACCAATTCGGGTAAAAACGTATTTGGAATGATGCCCCACCCCGAACGTGCCTCTGATGAAGCCCTTGGCAATGCCGACGGACGGTTTATTTTAGAGCAAATTGCGGCTGTCACTATCTAAGATATAATAACAAAGGAATTTGTTGTCATCCCCTGAAGAGTAAAATCCTTCAGGGGATGATATTTATAGGACTAAGTAGAGTTAGTGAGTTATTTGC
>JBDHXS010000379.1:0-6771 GCA_039810845.1 Runella sp.
AATAACATTTCAGCATCCAAGCCGTATTTCGTATTTCCTGATTTACAAAAAAGGGAAAAAAGAACATAAAGTAAGCTGGGGAGATCCCAAATACCCTGCCCCTGAGGGAGCGGTACGGGTCTATAAAGCATTTATGGGAATGATTCCCAAAGAGATGAGGTTGTGATTAAATGGAATAAAAAAACATGAATCTTCTTTTACGTTTTTTCTTTTTCTTATGGTGTACAGGGAGTATTGGGACTCTTTCGGCCCAAAAAATAGCTTATACCGTAACGGTGAAAGACCCTGCCGCCCACTTATTTGAGGTAGAAATGAGGGTGACGGGGATAAAGGCGGGAAAAGTTGATTTTAAAATGCCAATATGGTCGCCAGGATACTATCAGCGAATGAATTACGCCGAAAAACTCCTGTATTTTAGCGTAACTACTGTCGATGAGAAGCCAGTCGCTTGGCAGAAAAAAAGCCAGACTACTTGGGAAGTGGATGCTCCTAAAGGCGAAATTCTATTGCGTTATGCTATTCTTGCCGACCGCAAGTTTGTTGCCAATAGCTATGTTGACGAAGAGCGGGGCTACATCGTACCCACGAGTGTTTTTTTATATCCTGTGGGCCTACTGCATCTTTCCAGTACGGTTACGGCTCAACCGTGGAAGTCATGGAACAATGTAGCAACGGGGCTGGAACCTGTCAAAGGTGCGGCGCATACGTTTTCTGCGACTAATTATGACGAATTGTATGATAGCCCAATTTTAATGGGACAATTGGAAGAGTTGCCCACTTTTATGGTAAAAGGTATCCCACACCGATTCATTGGTTACAAATTGGGGCAATTTGACCGAGTGAAGTTTGTGGATGATTTGAAAAAAATCATTGAAAAAGCATCTGATATCATTGGTGATATTCCTTATAAACATTATACTTTTTTGGCCATTGGGCCAGGGCAGGGAGGCATCGAACACGCTAATTCGACGGCCATTAGTTTTGACGGTTCTTCGCTCAATACGCCCGAGGGCAGAATCCGAATGTTAAACTTTTTGGCGCATGAGTATTTTCACCATTACAATGTCAAGCGCATTCGCCCCGTGGAATTAGGGCCGTTTGATTACGAAAATGGGAATCGAACAAAAATGCTGTGGGTGTCAGAAGGTTTGACCGTCTATTATGAATACTTGATTTTGAAAAGAGCGGGAATTACGGACGAAAAACAACTTTTGCAATCGTTACGAAACAACCTATTGGCTTTTGAAAACAAACCTGGACGCCTCTATCAGTCGCTGGCTGAAGCAAGCTTTGAAACGTGGTCGGATGGGCCTTTTGGGCGTACAGGAGAGGAGGCAAACAAAACGATTTCTTATTATGACAAAGGGCCTGTAGTAGGCTGGTTGTTGGATTTGAAAATTAGGCACGAAACTCAAAACAAAAAGTCGCTCGATGATGTCATGCGGATGCTGTACCGCCAGTATTATCAGTCGAAAAAAAGGGGGTTTACCGAAGCAGAATTTAAAGAATTGACCGAAAAAATTACCAATACGTCGATTGATGATATTTTGGCTTATGTCACTACGACCCATGAACTGGACTATCCGCGTTATCTCCAATACGCAGGTTTGGCAATAGATACTACCACCAAAACCCGCGCTGGAGCGTGGTTGGGGGCATCTACGCGAATGCGAAATGATACCTTAGTGGTAACAAATGTGGAGTGGCCGTCGCCTGCTTGGGATGCTAAATTAAGGCGGCAGACGGTAGTGTTGGAGGTTGATGGCCACCCTGCTGGTCAGTGGAATGATGTTTTGGAACAAAAGAAATCTGGGGACAGTGTAAAGATTGTTTACCTACACAACAA
The DNA here is from genome assembly GCA_039810845.1 of Runella sp. Lineage (GTDB taxonomy): Bacteria > Bacteroidota > Bacteroidia > Cytophagales > Spirosomataceae > Runella. Next base: position 1,847 of record JBDHXS010000379.1, read on the forward strand.
TGAGCGGAAAGAAACGATGGTAACACTGGGTGTAAAAAAAGAGAAAGAGTATTCGATTAAGCCAGTATCCAACGTTACGCCCTTACAAAAAGCTATTTTTGATGATTGGGCGCGATAATGTGTATAAATTTTGTTCACACCTTGCATTCATTTTTAAAACATAACACCAAATTTAAAATCATCTGTACAACATGCGATTGAAAGACAAAGTAGCCCTTATTACTGGAGGAAGTAGCGGAATTGGCCGGGAGACGGCATTGTTGTTTGCCAAAGAAGGAGCAGCGGTTGTTGTAGCCGATGTCAATGACGCGGCGGGACAGGAAACTGCTGACCTCATCAAAGCCCAAGGCGGACAAGCGGTCTATGTACGTGCCGACGTATCGAAAGCGGCGGACTGTGAAAACATGGTGGCGGTTGCTGAACAAACATTCGGAAAGTTGAATGTGGTTTTCAACAACGCAGGTATCATGCACAGCGACGACGACAACGCCGTTACGACCGAAGAATCGGTTTGGGATTTGACCATGAATATCAACGTAAAAGGGGTGTTCTTTGGTTGTAAATATGCCATTCCTGCGCTTCGTCGGGCAGGAGGTGGAAGCATCATCAACACGGCTTCGTTTGTGGCATTGTTGGGCGCTGCTACGCCACAAGTAGCCTATACCGCAAGCAAAGGGGCGGTTCTTTCCATGAGCCGCGAATTGGCAGTGATTCACGCGCGTGAAAACATCCGCGTAAATGCACTTTGTCCAGGGCCACTTCGCACAGAATTGTTGATGAAGTTTTTGAATACAGAAGAGAAAAAACAACGCCGTTTGGTACACATCCCAATGGGTCGTTTTGGGGAAGCAAAAGAAATGGCCTATGCTGTTCTTTACTTAGCTTCGGACGAATCTTCGTACGTAACGGGTACTGAGTTCCTCGTAGATGGAGGTATCACGGCAGCCTACGTAACGCCTGAATAGTAAGTGGGTCGGGGTGCTTACACCCCGACTTTGCTTTAGCACTTAAATCACCTGAAACCCGTGCGCGTACGGGTCATCTTCGTCGTCGATGGTGATGGTATTGAGCCCATATACTTTGGCCCAGCCTTGAATACCAGGCACAATGGCTTCAAAATGACCCACTTTGGCCGTATCTTCTACCGTGCCAATGAACTTACTTCCAATGATACTTTCGTGGATGAATGTATCTCCTTTTTTCAGTTTGCCTTTCGCCGCCCATTGTGCCATACGCGCTGAAGTCCCTGTGCCACAAGGAGAACGGTCAATAGCTTTATCTCCGTAGAAAACTGCATTTCGAGCGGACGAGGTAGGGTCAATGACTGCACCAGTCCACTCAATATGGCTTAATCCATTGATAGTAGGGTCATTGGGATGTACAAAGCTGTATTTTTCGTTGATACGTTGACGCAAAACCCGCGCCCAACCGACGAGCTGTTCGGCTTTGAAATGCTCTAATCCAGGGAAATTTTCTTGCACATCCACGATAGCGTAGAAGTTGCCACCGTAAGCAACGTCCATTTTCAACATTCCCAAATCAGGACATTCTACTTCAATGCCTTCGGCAGCTAGGTACGAAGGGACATTCACCAATTTTACCCATTTTACTTTATTGTCTACCTGTTTGTAACTGATAAGTACCAAGCCCGCAGGTGCTTCCATCCGAACGATGCCAGGGGTTTTGGGTTGGATAAGCCCGTGCTCAATGGCAATGGTGATGGTGCCAATCGTACCGTGTCCACACATGGGAAGGCAGCCGCTGGTTTCGATAAAAAGTACCGCAACGTCGTTTTCGGGGTCGTGAGGTGGGTACAAAATACTGCCCGACATCATATCGTGGCCGCGCGGCTCAAACATCAACCCTTTACGAATCCAATCGTATTCACGGAGAAAGTGTTGGCGTTTTTCGCTCATGTTGCGTCCTTCCAATAAAGGACCGCCTCCTGCGACTAAGCGCACAGGGTTGCCGCAGGTGTGGGCATCAATGCAGAAAAAGGTTTTTGAAGACACAGGATTATTATTTTAAACAAGAAAGAACTGTTACCAAGCGTACAAAGGTAAAAACACTTCTAAACTTTTGGAGAAATGTACAAAACTATTCCAACGTCATGGCTGTTACGTACATACCCAAACAAATCAATTTCTGACAACATGGCCTACCGTGATTTGAAGTCCAGACAACTTCTCCAAATCCACACCCTTGGTGAATTAAACGCTGCGGGTTATCAACCGAAATCTATCAAACAAGAACTTCGTGACAACCTTATTGAAAAGCTTCGTACCAAAGAATCTGTTTTTCCAGGTATTTGGGGCTATGAAGATACCGTCATTCCTGATGTAGAGCGGGCTATTTTGTCTATGCACCACATCAATTTATTAGGACTTCGCGGACAGGCTAAAACCCGTATTGCGCGGCTTATGGTCAATCTCTTGGATGAGTATATACCTGTAGTAGCTGGCTCAGAACTCAACGATGACCCTATGCGCCCGCTTTCGCGTTTTGCGCGTGATTTGGTCAACGAAAAAGGCGACCAGACTCCCCTTGCGTGGGTACATCGCGATGACCGCTATACTGAAAAACTCGCTACGCCTGATGTATCGGTAGCTGACCTTATCGGTGATGTGGATCCTATCAAAGCTGCTACGCTCAAACTACCTTATTCTGACGAGCGTGTCATTCATTTTGGCTTGATTCCTCGTTCACACCGTTGTATATTCGTTATCAATGAGTTACCTGACTTGCAGGCCAGAATTCAGGTTGCTCTTTTCAATATTTTGCAGGAAGGCGATATTCAGATTCGGGGCTTTAAGTTGCGTTTGCCGTTGGATATTCAATTTATTTTCACGGCAAATCCCGAAGATTATACCAATCGTGGAAGCATAGTTACGCCCTTGAAAGACCGTATTGACAGTCAAATCGTAACGCACTACCCGAAAACATTGGAGACGGGTAAGAAAATTACGATGCAGGAAGCCGTTGTAAAGACGGAACAAAAAGGCATGGTGAAAACCAACGAAATCATTAAAGATCTAATTGAGCAGGTCGCTATTGAAGCCCGTGAAAGTGAATATGTAGATGCGAAAAGTGGCGTATCGGCACGTTTGACCATTGCGGCCTACGAAAACTTGCTTTCAGCGGCTGAACGGCGTGTATTGCTTAACAGCGAGAAAGAAACGTATGTGCGTATTTCGGACTTGTATGGTGTTGTACCAGCAATTTGCGGTAAGGTAGAATTGGTCTATGAAGGAGAAGTGGAAGGGCCAGTCATTGTAGCCCAAAATTTAATTGGTAAAGCGGTTCGGACGCAGTTTTTGAATTATTTCCCCAATCCTGAAACTCTTAAAAAGAAGAAAACAGCTAAAAATCCGTTTCAGAAAATTCAGGATTGGTTTGGAGAAAACGAGATGGACATTCTCAGCGACCTGACCAACCGTGAATATGAAGCGCGTTTGCGAACCATCGAGGGACTCGACGATTTAGTAGATGCGTTTCACCGTGGCCTTAGTCGTGACGAAAAACTGTTTTTGATGGAGTTTGCGCTGCACGGAATGGCTGAATACTCATTGATTGGAAAACAATCTTTGGACCGCGGACTTCAATTCAAGGATTTGCTCGGAAGTATGTTTTCAGGCCCTGATGCTGATGACAACGATGATGATGTGTTTTAAATTATCAGTGGTGACAATGACATAAATACTAAGCTCCGATCGAGTTTGACTTGGTCGGAGCTTAGTATTTATCTGGCAGTTGTCTTTGTTTTTAATGAATTCAATACGGGTAGAATTCCCTGTTTCAATCGTTGTTTTACAAATCCTTCTCGCAAGTATTCGGGTAATTCACCAATCCACTTTTGGTATTGTTCAACGCCTATGGCTTTGACTACATAACATTCGTGGATAAAATTGAAATACTTAACGATATTGAGCAACGACTGATGAAACTGTGGCACGTTAATATCTGCTTCCACAAACCGCTCTAATTCTCTTTGTGTAGCTGAAACTTTCAAACGGCTTATCATGTCAAAATAAGTGGTTACGCCCATCCCTTTTGCCACTTGTTCCCAATGATTTGTACCAAATTTTAACAAAACCTTCCCTGATTTTGTCCGTAATGCTTTGGCTGGATTGGCCTGCAAACGTTGACGAAAAGCGCGAGCGCGAAGATTACGTGTTGTTTTTAGGAACTGTACTATATGAGCCTCGGCTTGTTTAGGTGTATCAATAGGTTGAATAAGTGCTTGCTCATCAGTATCAGTGAGATGATGCAGTGAATAATTTCCAAAAGGCCCGTCAGCATAAAAGCTAACGGAAGCAGGATACCAACCTTTGACAACGTAGCCGTTGATAATTTGCCCAATAACCGATTCTATGGGAACATTGATACCCTGAATGGCCAAAAATGCTTTCGCACTGTATAATATACTGTAATAAGCCTCCGGAAATGTCCAGTGCAAGGCATGTTTCTGATAATTAGCATCGGGATTAGTCGCGGTACTGCGTAGGGTATATTCAGCGTTCCAAGCGTTTAGAAGCCACTTTTTGGTTGTTTCCAAGCGAACTTCTTCGTATTTAGGGCGGAAGCTTTGTAATAAAGCTAATTTACTTACTTCTTGCAATGGAGCAGTATGACGAATATGGTAATCTATGCCTCGAAAGTGATTCAAAAATACCTGCGCAGGAATAGACTTCCGCCAGTGTTCGTCGGCTTTGGTTACTTGATTTTCTGTGTCAATTATCATGGCTTTTTGTATTATTTCGGTAAGATTAAACTATAGAAATAAAACAAAAAAAGCGCTGGTAAAGTTTCAAAATATTAGCTCGTATTTTATTTGTAATCATTTGTTTGTCAGTAGATTAGCTTTCTTTATTTGCGATGGTTTTAAACCCATTATTTTCCTAATCTATGAGCTTGGAAATCAAAAA
>JBDHXS010000380.1:0-6748 GCA_039810845.1 Runella sp.
TGAGTCTTAGTTTTGACGATGCTCGCCTTAGTCAGGTGGATATTGGTACAAAACTGTTTGACGAATATGGCATAAAAGCTACTTTTTTTGTCTTGACTTCGGCGGTTAGTAAGCGGCTTGGTGACTGGATACAGGCTGTTGCCAACGGCCATGAAATTGGCAACCACACCGAAAAACACCCTTGTAGTGGCAATTTCGCTTGGGCCAGAGCCAGCGCCTTGGAGGAGTACACCCTCGACAAGATGAAAGCTGAATTGATAAGAACCAACAAAGCCCTTGAAGAGCAACTAGGTATTAGTCCTCAAATATTTGCTTATCCTTGTGGTCAAACTTTTGTGGGGCGTGGTGTGAATACCAGAAGTTATATCCCTGTCATTGCCGAATTGTTTTCTGCAGGCAGGGGCTGGCTTGACGAAGGGCCGAATGATCCTACTTTTTGTGATATGGCGCAACTAACGGGTATGGAAATGGACGGAAAAGACTTTGAACAAATCTTGCCCATCATAGAAAATGCTAAAAAAATGGGGAATTGGGTGGTTTTAGCAGGCCATGAAGTAGGAGAAGGAGGAAATCAAACGACCCGTACAACGATGCTGAGGAAATTGTGCGAATATGCCCAAAATCCTGCCAATGGTGTATGGATTGCACCTATCGGAACAGTAGCCAAGTACGTGCAGGAGAAAAGGAAATGATTAGTGGGCTGATGGCACATCTGACCTGTATTTTTTGCGTTTTAGCGAGTCAGACCTTCGGTCAGACCAGACTATAAAAATCCGTTTTTATCCGCGTTCTATTTTCAGCACGTATATAGTTAATTATCAATTGGTTATTATGCGATACCTCGCCCTTATATCTTTGTTATCCTTTTTTTCTTACCAGCCCCCCCAAAAACTTTCTCCAGAACACCAAAAGGCATTGGCCTCTTTTCAAGTAATGGAAGGGTTTAAGGTAGAAATGGTCGCCGCCGAACCGCTCGTTGCAGACCCCGTGGCGATGGAAGTGGATGAAGATGGCAATATGTACGTCGTGGAAATGCACGGCTATCCGTTGGATTTGAGTGGTTCGGGGAAAGTAAAACTGTTAAAAGACACTAATAATGATGGCTTTCCAGATAGAAGTATTGTGTTTGCCGATAAGCTGAAGCTACCAACAGGTATTATGCGCTGGAAAAAAGGGTTCATCGTGACCGATGCGCCCGATGTGCTGTATTTGGAAGACACCAACAACGATGGCAAAGCCGATATTCGAAAAAAAGTGCTTTCGGGTTTTGCTTTGTCCAATCCACAACACAATCTCAATACCCCACGCTTTGAGCTTGACAACTGGATTTATCTCGGACATGAAGGGGCGGTGACTCCTTTTGTGTATAAGAAACAATTTGGCGACAAAGGCACTCCCATTGTTTTTCCTGATAATCCAGCCGCCCCACAATTAGCTGTCAACGCCAACGGGCGTGCCGTCCGATTCAAGCCCGATAGCTACGAATTAGAAGAACTCTCAGGACGCACACAGTACGGACATACCACCGATGCTTGGGGGCATCGCTTGTACACGAGCAATGCCAATCACCTCTATCATGAAGTGCTGGCAAATCAATACCTGAAAAACAATCCAGCTTTGCTCATGCCCAATGCTACCCAAAATATCTCTGACCATGGTGAGGCAGCAGAAATTTACCCCATTACCGAAAATCCCAACCATCAGTTGCTAACTGATGTGGGCGTGATTACATCTTCCTGTGGTGTAACTTGGTACTTGGGCGGGGCCTTTGGTGAGAAATTCAAAAACGTGACATTCATTGCCGAGCCTGTTCATAATCTTGTTCATGCCGATATTATCAAAGATGCAGGAGCGAGTTTTGTGGCAAGCCGTTTGAACGAAAAATCAGAGTTTCTGGCTTCTAAAGATGCGTGGTTTCGGCCTGTGAATTTCTATGTAGGTCCAGACGGAGCTTTGTATGTGATTGATTATTACCGCCAAATCGTAGAACATCCCGAATGGATGTCGGACGAAATCAATCGGTCGGGAGCATTGTACAACGGTACAGATAAAGGAAGGATTTATCGAATTGTTCCTGAAAAAGGACTGCCCATGAATTGGTTAGGGAAGTTAAATTTATCCAAAAAATCATCGGTAGAATTAGTAAAATTCCTCGAAAATGAAAATGGTTGGTATCGCCGCACGGTACAACGTTTGTTGCTGCACCGACAGGCCAAAGATATGATTCCTGCTCTGCATGACATCCTCGAAAAAAGCAAACTACCCGAAGCCAAAGTTCACGCGCTTTGGTTGTTGGATGGTTTGCAAGCTATTGGAAGAGAAGAGATTAGTCAAGCTCTTATAAGCAAAGATTCGGGCGTGAGAGAGAATGGGATTCGAGTAGCGGAAAAGTATCTTTTGGGTGTTTTTGGAGAAAAATTGGAGACGGAACTCTTTCCCTTACAAAACGATGAAAGTGCGAAAGTTCGTTTTCAGTTGCTCAATACCCTTGGCTTTATAAAATCGCCCGAAGCTGAGAAAGTTCGTTTAACAATTCTGAAAAGAGATTTTCAAGACCATTGGGTGGGGCTTGCCAGCATAGCTTCTTTTGCAGGAAAAGAGAATCAAATTTTTGATTTTGCCATCAGAGAATTTACCCAAAAGCAGACGCCTGAAACGGACGAATTCTTTTCCAATTTAGCCGCAACCATTGCCAACGGCGACAACAAAGAGACTTTCTCGGAAATGATGCAAAAAATAATGGTCGATACCCAAGGTGCAGACGCGTGGAAAGCCGCTACACTCAACGGGGTCGCGAAACTTTGGCGTTTTAAAAAAGGAGCGGCTATGTTATCGGAGTCGGAAAAGGAACAACTACTCACTTATTTTTCACCCCAAAACTCCTCTGACCTTCGGCGAGCCTCTTTGGGTTTGTTAGAATTAGCGGGTTTTCCCAAAGGGAAATTGCTGGATGAAAAAATTGAAAACGCGATGGCAACCCTTCAAAATACAGTGTCTTTACCTGATCAAAAAATAGAAGCGCTTCATGCAGATGCGATTGCTTTTTTATCTATGGTCAATCCAAATGAAGTAAAACCCGTATTACAACAAATTTTGACCCAGAAAGAGTCAGTAAGTATTCAAATAGAAGCAGTGAAAGCCTTAGGACAAATGGCTGATCATCAGACTTGTTTGTTTTTATTAAAAGAGATGAAAAACTTTTCTCCTTCGCTCCAAACGGAGGCGGTCAATGTGTTTTTGTCCAAATCCGAACGAATCAATGGGTTGTTGAAGGCCATTGAGGCCAAAGAAGTGGAAAAGTCGGTAGTAGGGTGGCGTCAAATGGTTCGTTTGATGAATTATTACGATGCCGATGTACGCGCCTATGCCCGCAAGGTGTTGTCGGTAAATGAAGACCGAAAGGCAGTTTTGCAAAAGTACATGGCAGCGTTGGAAATGAAGGGTAGTCAGCCTAAAGGCAAATTAGTTTTTGAAAAAAACTGTGCTTCCTGTCACCAAATAGAAGGCGTAAAAGGAGTGAATTTTGGCCCGAACCTTTCTACTCTGCGTAGCCGAAATGCCACTTCTGTACTGACTGAAATCATCAATCCCAACAATTCTATTGCTGATAATTATGATTTTTGGACGTTAGAGCTTACTAATGGCCGTTCTATCGCGGGTATTATCACGCACGAGAATACAAATAGTGTTTCCGTCAGGGAAATAGGCGGAATCGAAAGCACAATTCAGAAAAAAGAAGTAGCAAAAATGCAAAAGGCCGATCAGTCTATTATGCCCAATGGCCTTGAAAATGCCATCAGCGTTCAGGAAATGGCGGATTTGATTGCTTTTATCAAAAAACAGTGAATTTGTTTTTAAAACTGAACTCCTGAAAATTTGCCATTATTTCGTCGCCAGATACTTGCATCGTTAGCGTTGACTTCGCCGTCTAAGTTGAAATCACTGATTTTATATATGCCAAATTTTCCATTGTCATTGGCCCACAATGAGGCATCGTTGGCATTGATTTCAGAAAAAGAGGCTTTGCTCGCATCTGAAGCAAACAAACAGAAAAATGAACCTACTTGTAGTTGCCCAGAAGCTGGTAACCCCGTTGGAATGTACGACTGTTGTTGGGTGAAATCGTAGGTGATTCTATTATTGACAACTGGAATAGCATCATGCGATACAGCGCCAATATGATTGCGATGCTCTACTGCAACAAAGAACGATTGAGATGGATTGAGGGTTGGACAACCCCACATGGTAGTGATGGTTCCATCTTTGCGTAGGAGAGCAGCTGTTTTATAAATGGTAGTAGATGCTTCTTGCGGTGCGGTGCGGAGTGAAATTAATATCCAATCTACTATATCGTTGGTATATCCATCTAAGACCTCATCACCATTATAATTCCATGGAGCCGTTTTATAAGGTTGTCCCACCGCAGTGGGTATTGCCAATGGATTCACTGGGGTTTGTCCAGGAAGTAATCCTTGTTGATTTAATTTAGTAGTCATACTTTTGCCACTCATAGCTCCTTCCAAAAACACTTTTGCTTCAATACAAATACTCTTCAAAATAGGAGCGTTTACTTGTACTTCAATTTTTGCTCTTTCGCTTTCACAACCATTAATGGTTTGACTTACAAAGTAATTACTTGTTCCAACTGTACTGGTTGAAAGTATAGGAGCAACATTGTTGCCAATTCCCCCTGTGGCAGCACTATACCATTTTAACCCTGATCCGCTGGCTGTAAGGGCGGTTGGTAGTTGACCTTGAGTGAAGTTAACTGGAGTGTTTGCGGTAGGCTTGTCGGGTTTGGATTTTACAAGAATCGTAATTTGAGTACGGTCACTTTCACAATTATTGATTGTTTGTGAAACAAAATAATAGAGTGTTGTTGCGGTGATTGTTGTTGGGATTGGGGCATTGTTATCGCCATTTCCACCCAAGGCATTGCTATACCACTTCAAATTGTTGCCATTAGCAGAGAGCGATGTTGCGGTTTGCCCTTGACAGTATTCTACATTACTTGTAGATGGAACAGCAGGTTTTGCTTTGATAGTTACTTCAATTTTTGCCCGTTCGCTTTCACATTCATTGATAGTTTGGGAGACAAAATAAGAGACAACACCCGTTGCGGTAGTGGAAGGAGTGGCAGCACTAATACTGGCGGTGCCATCTGTAAGCGTAGCATACCATTTTAATTCTGTACCGCTGGCCGAGAGTGGAGTAGCTGTTTGGCTTTGACAATAGCTTAGATTAGGAGTCACTTGTGGCTTATCGGGTTTATTTTTTATAGTTACATTTATTTGAGTGCGGTTACTTTCGCAATTATTTATGGTTTGTGATACAAAGTAATTCAGTGAGGTTGCAGAAGAAGTAGAGGGTATTGGAGCTATGGTATTTCCTGTTCCTCCATTTGACAAAGTGTACCATTTTAGTTCTGTACCGGTGGCTGAGAGTGGTGTAGCTGTTTGTCCTTGACAATATTCTACATGGCTTGCTGAGGGAATAGCAGGTTTAGGATTGACAGTCACTTCCATTTTTGCTCGTTCGCTTTCGCAGCTGTTAATGGTTTGGGATACAAAGTAAGAAGAAAGTCCTGCTGAGGTAGTGGAGGGGGTTGGAGGAACTTCTGCATTTCCACCTGAAGCATTGCTGTACCACTTCAAATTGGTGCCACTGGCCGATAGGGGTGAAGTGGCCTGCCCTTGGCAATAGGTCAGATTGGGCGTCACTTGCGGTTTGTCAGGTCTAATTTTTACGCTAACATTTATTTGTGTACGATTACTTTCACAACTATTCAAAGTTTGCGAAACAAAGTAACTAAGTAAGTTAGGTGAGGAAGTTGAAGGTGTTGGGGCATCCGTACTACTCGTACCTCCATGGGGTGATGTGTACCACAGCAAATTTGTTCCATTTGCAGAAAGAGGGCTGGCGGTTTGTCCGTGGCAGTATTCTACGTTGTTTGCTGAAGGAGCATTGGGTTTTGAATTAACATTAACTTCAATTTGTGCTCGTTCACTTTCACAACCATTGATAGTCTGTGAGACAAAATAAGAAGTGGTTCCCAAAGAAATGGTTGAGGGGGTAGGAGCATTTGAACTCCCAACACCATCTGTTTGAAAAGAATACCATTTTAAATCCGTCCCAGTAGCAGAGAGGGATGTACTGATTTGGTTCTGGCAATAATTTACGGGTGAAGTCACCCCAGGTTTAGCTACATTGGCGCAGTCTGTTTCTTTGCCCAATGCCCCTATTTGTGAGATATTGGCATCTATCCAGTTGAGACGTTGCTGAGTCCAATTCTTAAACCAATCAGTTTCTTCTTGATAAGTATTTCCATAGTAATAATTAGGCCATACCCATTCTCCTAAAATCGGCCATCGCTGAAAGTTTCGTGTTTGAGATTCATTCAATAACGCGACGTTTTGGTCAACAAAAGTGTTAATGTTGCTGGTTGACCATTGGTTTTGGCGTAGTTGTTGCCAACGGTCACGCACTTTGATACAGAAATCACGATCTTCTAATAATCGTGCCCACCAAAATGGTACTTGTTTGTCTTCGCTTGGACAAAATTCTCTGATAAAATCATACGCCCAATGATTGGTTTCCCAACCACGGCAAAAATTGGCATTACCGTAAGCATGGTCATAGTCCCAGGCGGGTCCCATTTTTATTTTAGGATTTCGGCTGTCTCGGTCTTTATAGAAGAAGATGCTCAGTCGGAAAGCGTCAATGTTATAAGTGAGTTCGGTTAGTAGAA
>JBDHXS010000381.1:0-6723 GCA_039810845.1 Runella sp.
TTTTAACCTCAAGAAGGTAGTTACTCGAAACAGCGCCGCCGTCCACGAATTTAATCCAGCCATTGAAGTGGTCAGCACAGCTGAAGAACTTTTAGCCGATGATACCATTGACTTGGTTTTTGTTTGTACGCCCAATCACCTTCACTTTCCAAACGCAAAAGCAGCTTTGGAGGCGGGTAAGCATGTTGTAATTGAAAAACCATTTGCCAATACCACAGCGGAAGCCGACGAATTGATTGAGTTTGCTGCTCAGAAAAATTTAGTAATCACTGCCTACCAAAATCGCCGTTGGGATGCTGATTTTTTAACAATTAAACAATTATTCAAAGAAGGTATCCTCGGTGATATAGTAGAATATGAATCGCATTTTGACCGTTATCGCCCCGAAGTGGCTCAAGGAACTTGGAAGGAAATAGCAGCAGCTGGTGCTGGCAATTTATACAACCTTGGCCCACATCTGATTGACCAAGCCCTGGTACTTTTTGGTACACCTAAAACAGTAACAGCAACGATAAAAACCATTCGCCCACAAGGAGAAACCGATGACTACTTTGACATACGTATGGATTATGAAGACAAACGTATCATACTAAAAGCCAGCCTATTAGTTTTTGAAAATAGCTTACGGTACATCATTAACGGCACAAAAGGCAGTTTTATCAAATCAGGATTGGATATTCAGGAAGATACTTTACGGAAAAATACCCTTCCCAACACCGAAAATTGGGGAGAAGAGCCCGAAAGTCAGTGGGGAAGTCTTTATACAGAAGCTGGAAAAACTATCCTTCCGACCTTAGCTGGCCATTATGCTCCTTTTTATGAAAATGTTTATCAGGCCATCGTCAACAAAGTCGAATTAGAAGTAAAACCTCAAGAAGCCCGCAACACTACGCGTGTGATGGAATTGGCGTTGGAAAGCAGCCGATTGGGGCAAACGATGGCTTTTTAATAGTTAAGACTTGCCAAGACTGAGTATCTTGGCAAGTCTATTTTAATTACCCATTATCCGCAAATTCAGGGTAGAGCATCATACCTCCGTCCACATAGAGTGTTTCTCCTGTCACATAATCAGAATCATCTGATGCCAACCAAACCGCTGCTTTGGCAACGTCTTCGGGTTGGCCAATTCGGCGATAGGGTATCAAATTTATCAACTCTTTTCTATTTTGCTCTGACGACCAAACACTTTTGTTAATAGGTGTTTGAATAGCACCTGGGCTAATGGCGTTGACCCGAATTTTGAGGGGAGCCAATTCCTGCGCAATGGATTTCATAAACATCAAAACACCGCCTTTGGAAGCCGCGTAGTTGACGTGTCCTGCCCATGGAATCATGTCGTGGACCGAGCTCATAGAAATAATTTTACCAATGGCACGGTCAGGCGTCTTTCCTTCAACCTGAGCCACAAAGTGTTTTGCCGCTTCACGAGCAGTTAAAAACTGCCCCGTCAGATTGATATTGATGACATTTTCCCATTGTTCCAACGTCATTTGCAGAAAAGATGAATCGTCTTGAATGCCACTATTAGCGACTAAAATATCCACACGCCCAAATGCAACTACAGTTTTTTCAAAAAGTCGAATGACATCAGCTTCTTTACCTACATTAGCTTTGACTGCAATGGCTTTTCCTCCGGCAGATTTGATTTGTTTAACCACTTCCAGCGCTTTTTCCCGACTGCTGTTATAGTTGACGACTACATTGGCTCCTTCCTGACCGAAAGCAACAGCGATGGCGCGTCCAATACCTGAACTGGCACCCGTAATAATAGCGACTTGATTTAATAGTTTCATGCGAATAATTGTGTAGAAATTGAGTTGTTTGTCAATTTTAAGCAATTTTGAAAAAAAGTCATACCACCAACTGGGTTGAATGAAAAGAATCTACATTTATTACGGCATCGGATTAGGAATCTTGTTGGTCGTACTTCGTCTTATTGAGTATCAATTCTTGGTTCGCGCGCATATTTTTGAAATTTATGGAGGACTTATCGCCCTCATTTTCACAACTTTAGGCATATGGGCAGGGCTTAGATTAACAAAAAGAAAATCAACTCCAATTTTTATCCAAAAACCTGTAGAGTTTGACGAAAATAAAATCAAAGAGTTGGGGATTAGCAGACGAGAACACGAAGTATTGGAGTTGATTTCTCAAGGTCTGAGTAATCAGGAAATAGCAGATAAACTGTTTGTCTCACTCAACACCGTGAAAACTCACTCGGCACGTTTGTTTGAGAAGCTGGAAGTCAACAGCCGCACCAAAGCCATCCATAAAGCCAAGGAACTGGGGCTGATACGGGTAAACTAAAGAGTGATTTTAGCTTCATTATCGAAAATCACCCGAAAGTATGACAACGGTACACCTGTTTCCGCCCTACTTTTGGGTCAAGTTTTTCGATTATTCACTAAAAAACAAGTTAAAAAAATGAGACAGACAATTATCCGCTACGGGCTTATTTCGGGAGTTATTTCTTCTATTTTAATGCTGATTGTTTCCTTGGTTGGAAAATCCATCGGTTTCCAAACATTTGCCGAATATGGCGTTTGGGTTGGTTTCTCGGCTATTATTCTCTCACTTACATTAGTTTTTATTGGCATCAAATCCTACCGCGACGAGCAGGGCGGCGGCCAGATTTCATTTGACAAAGCCTTTCAAATCGGTATTTTAGTTACGGTCATTTCCTGTGTATGCTATTCGTTCACGTGGGTGATTTGCTATTTCAACTTTTTCCCCACTTTTATGGACGATTTTAGTGCTTATCAACTTCAAAAACTGAAAGAAAGCGGTGAAAGTGCTGCTGAAATAGCCAAACAAGCCGCAGAAATGAACCACACCAAAGAGATGTACCAAAATCCTTTCTACAATTTCGCCATAACATTCATGGAACCTTTCCCCGTTGGGCTACTGATGACCGCAGTATCGGCACTTATATTGAAGAAGAAGTGAGTTGTCCATTACCGCGCGGGCGGCCCCACCTTAACCGTTAACAGGCTATCGCTGCTGTTCGTGCTATTCTTTCCACACATTTTCCGCCCCGATTTCCTTAATGGATCGGCAACCAGCAAGCGCCATTGTTAGGTCAAAATCTGCGAGGTAGTTGGCTAAGACCTGTTGTACGCCCTCGCTTCCACCCAGAGTCAGCCCATACACATAAGGCCGCCCCAAACACACGGCCGTTGCACCCAAGGACAAGGCTTTAAAAATATCAGCCCCGCCCCGCACTCCACTATCCAACAGTAATGGAATTCGCCCCTGAATTGTATTCGCAATCAGGGGCAACATATCCATTGTCCCCACGGCCCCATCCACCTGACGCCCGCCATGATTGGAAATTACCAAACCATTGATACCGTGGTCTAAGGCTTTAAGTGCATCATTAGGGTGCAGTATCCCTTTTAGTAAAATCGGGAGTTTAGTAATTTGGCGTAAATACGCCAAATTCTCCCACGTCAACGAAGGACGTGTATAAATATCAATGAATTTTTTGACGGCTTTGCGAGGGTATCCTGATTTTGCATTTCCCCAAAAACTACCTGGATATCTGCTTATCCCTTTCAATAAAGTACGAATTGCATCATAGGTAACTTTCGGTTTTGGAGCGGGATTGTCATCGGGTTCATCCAATAAACGCCTGAAAACAGGATCTGAGGTATATTGAGCAATACCCATTCCGCGCAAAAACGGCAAATAAGCCAACTCTAAATCTTTGGTGCGCCAGCCCAAAAGCGTCGTATCCAACGTCACTACAATAGCCCCACAACCTGACTTTTCGGCTCGTTGCACAAAACTGGTAACTAATTCGTCTGACTTACTCCAATACAACTGAAACCAACGCGGCTGATTTCCCATGGCTTCAGCACAAACTTCCATCGGAACAGAAGCCTGATTTGAAAAAATATAAGGAATTCCTACCTCAGCCGCTGCTTTTGCTACAGCCAAATCGGCCTCATGATGTACCATTTCCAACACCCCAATGGGTGCCAGTAACAAAGGATAAGGAAGTTTTTGGCCAAACAATTCAATACTTGTATCTCGAACGGATACATCGCGTAACATACGCGGCAAAATTCGCCAACGCTCAAAAGCCCTTCTGTTTTGAGTTATCGTATCGCCATGTCCCGCCCCGCCCACAATATAAGCAGCAGCTTGGGGCGACATTGCTTTCATTGCTTTTGTTTCCAGTAAATGGTAATCAACGGGAATGGGAGAAACGATTCCTGAAGCTCCTTCCAAGTATATTTTCTTTTGGCGTTCAAAAGCATTCATAAGAGGTATAATTCTAACTTATTAGACCATTCCTTAAACAATCCCCAAAGCATCTTCGAGTACTTTTTCCAAATGTTTTATGTGAATGTTCACATCAAACTGCTCAGCACGCCTGCGCGATGTCTCAGGCAAAAACGGTACAGTTCCGTTAGTTATTGATTTCATTGCTTCTGCAAACTCATCGGGGTTGGCATTTTTCACCACAATCCCCATTCCAGATTCCATAAACTCAGCAGGCCCTCCGCTATTGAACGCAACAATAGGCTTACCTAAATAAGCAGCATCAATCATTACAATACCAAATTGTTCTTCGCGAGAGGTTAACATAAATCCGTCCGCCATCTGCATATAGTTATAGTAATCAGCGGTTTGAGCAGGTATAAATGTCACATTTTTATAATTTCTCAATTTTTTTTTAGTCAAGTAAAATAATCCGTTTTCGCGTTCCGAACTCCCCATCCAAATTAAGTGGACATTTTCATCAGACAAAATTTTGGCAAAAATCGGGAGATAATCTATACCCTTTCGATAACAGGTGGTGCCCGCCATCATCCATACAAATGTGTTATCTGCAATCCCCATTTTCTGACGAAGTGTTTTAACTTGTTCGGGATTTATGCTTACTTTACGAAAGTCAACATACGATGGAATAGAGACAACATTGGTAAAACCTGCTTCCAAAAAATGATGTGTTGTATAATTTGAACCTCCAATAATAAGCTGGGCGTATTCAATCGCCGTTTGCATTTCCTGATACGAAGCATGCTCAAAACCCGATTCCAATTCGGTAATATGGGTAATAATTTTAATCCCCCATTTCTTTGCAAAACGCGCCATATACAACATGACAGTCGTATTAAGATACCAATAATCTGCCTGTGTTTCGGCTTGTATTTTTTTTATATAATTTTCAAAAACAGGAACTCCCAAAGCAGTGAGACCTTTGCGATAATAGCTCTCCAGCCAATGTGTATGAAAAGGCGATGTATATATTTTAACATCGGCAGGGAGCGCATTGATAATAGGTCCTTTTTTATCACAGTATAGCGCTATCTCCCATTTGGTTCGATCCAAGGCATGAAGGGCATAATAAAGTAACATTTCCGAACCCGTAATTCCGCCAAAGGGCGTAAAAAACAAAATTCTTTTCTTTTTATTCATGGCACTTTGTAAAGATAGGGTTTCCCCGAAATGATATGTAAGAAATAAGAATTGAATATAAAAATGGTGCTTACAAATTCATTGATATTTTTAAAATCTTCAAAAACCCTTTTCCCAGAAGCCAAATTTTCGGCTATTTTCCAGATATAAACCACAGGTATCATTGCCCAGTAATAGCCCACTAAGGCTATGTAAGCTGCCACTCCAAACTGTTTTCTGATAAAAACTAAATTGGATAAGTGAATTTGTGGGTCAAATCGGTTGATGTACGTATATTTTTTGCGCTTACGTTCAGGATTACTCCCCCATTCTAAATGAATAAATTGACAATCTTTTAATAGAAGCAGTTTTCCTTGTTTCTTTAAGCGATACGACCATTCTACATCTTCTGCATACATAAAAAAGTCTTCGTCCAACATACCAACCTGCTCAATAGCAGACTTCTTGACCATCAAAAAAGCCCCAACAAGCCAATCAACTTGCTGGTTATCCTCGTATTTAGTAGCTTTTATCCAGCGAGAAAGGTATTTTTGAAAAGACAAAGGGACAATAAAAAAGCGTTGAAAATAATCACTAAAACCTTCATAAAACGGATGTGGTGTTAAAGAAGGTGTCAATTGCATCGCCGAAACTGCAACAGTATCAGAGCGTTGTTCAAGCGTTCTAATACACTTCATAATGCTATTATCAACTAATAACGTATCAGAGTTGAGCAATAAAATATATTTTCCTCGAGCCAAACGAATACCCTCATTATTTGCCCGAGCAAAACCAGCATTGTAGGACATATCAACCCAAGTTACCTTAGGGTGCTGTGTTAAAATATATGATTTACTATTATCTTGGGAATGATTATCAATAACAATGATTTCAAATGCTATCTCTTCCATATATTGCTCAATGGATGCGATACATTCGGCAGTCATCTTAGGAGTCTTGTAATTGACAATCAAAATAGATAAATCAATGGCTGAAAACATACTACTCACTTATCGCCTAACCTCACTTTCATAACACCTTAAAATACTAATACGGTATCCCAATTTTTTTATAAATAAAGTGCATGAGCCAGGCAGGGCCAATCATCAGGAATTGTAAATCTTTGAAAAACGACGGTTTCTTTCCTTCTACTTTGTGTCCCCAAAACTGTCCAATCCAAGCAACCACAAAAATACCCAGTGATACTTGCCATAACACTAAACCTTGATTTTCAATTTGTTATGCCAAATAAAGACACAATCCCGAAAAGAGTAAAAGCCCAACTGCCTAAGTAACTGATAATCGTATGTAATAAAG
>JBDHXS010000382.1:0-6721 GCA_039810845.1 Runella sp.
CATGAAAAAAATGAATATAAAAATCAATATTTTCCCCCAACTGGGGGTTAGGGGGCTGCTTTTTGCAGGGCTTTTATTGATGATGAGTTCTTGTAACTTTTTTAGCCTTGATACGCCCAATGACCCCAACAATCCGTCGTTGGGAAGTGTGAGCCAAAACGCATCACGTACACAAGTACAAAATTTGGTAACGGGGCTTGAGTCGCGTCATCGTGATTATCTTTTTACGGTGACGATGTTGTACGGAACAATGGGGCGCGAGCTTTGGTACCTCAATGCTTCTGACCCTCGTTGGCAAACTGACTGGCTTGGCATGAACGGCCGTCAGGCCACGGCGACTATGTTTGGGTATTTGAATACTTACCAACAGCCTTACTTTGCTATTCGTCAGGCACTGACAGTCATTGATGCAGTGAACAATACCAATACCTTTACTACCGAAGAGAAAAATGCGATTTCGGGCTTTGCTAAAACCCTCATGGCATACCAATACATGATTGTGGCCATGGGGCAATACGACAATGGAATTCGTATTGATGTGAAAGATATTCAAAATCCAGGGCCTTTTTTACCGCTTGCCGAATCGCTCACACAAATCAAACGTATTTTAGATGAAGGTAATACCGAACTTGGAGGCGGAGGAACTGGTAACTTTCCCTTGCGCCTCACAACAGGTTTTACTGGGAATGGTTTTGGAACCATTGCAGCACTTCGTCAGATGAACCGTGCCATTGCGGCTCGCTTGGCATTATATCGTCAAGATTGGCAAGGGGCTTTAGATGCCGTGAATGCATCGTTTTATAGTGCCACAGGAAGTTTGGAGGCTGGGCCTGCCCATACCTATGGTGCTCCGCCTGATACATTCAACCCATTGTTTTTTGTACGCAATGCCAACGTCACTACCATGATGGTGGTACATCCATCAGTACTACGCGATACCATTGCAGGCGATGCACGTGTACGTACGAAGTTTTTCCGACGTACTTCACCTGTATCGGTGACATCAGATGGAACACCACTGGCAGGACAATATCAAGATAACCGTTATGCGCTCAACACCAGCGAGATTAAATTTTTCCGCAACGAAGAGTTGGTATTAATAGCTGCCGAAGCCAATGCTCAGCTCAATAAGACACCCGAAGCAGTGACAGCCATCAACCGTATTCGTACGGCAGCTGGCATCGGAAATTACACAGGTGCTACTACCAAAGACGCACTCATCAATGAAATTTTATTTCAACGCCGTTATTCGCTCTGGGCTGAGCCTTGGGGGCATCGTTGGGTTGATTTGCGTCGTTATGACCGTCTCAATGCCACCAATGTGGATGTAACTATCGACCGAGGCACCATTTTCAGACAACTGGCACGTCCACAGGCCGAAATCAACTGGGATGAATACGTGAAGACGCGGTAATCTTACTGTTTACCAATAACAAAAATCCCTGCCGCTTCGAGTGGCAGGGATTTTTGATTTGGTACTTACTGCTTCCATTGATTCTCTTGTTTTTAGCATGTAAAAAAACAAAAGAGTAAGGTAGTCAAGTATAGTTTTGGGTAGTATTTCTTTCAATTTTGACCGTAGTAGTATTTGAAAACCCTTATCTATCATGTTCCAACGATTTTTTCTCTTAACTGCACTGCTATTGAGCTTGAAAGTACAAGCCCAAAGCGATCTCAAAGCAACTTACCTACGGTGTGAATACAAAATCAATCCCGTGACGGACGTTACCCAACCACGTTTGAGTTGGGAACTCACTTCGGCGGTCAATAGTCAGTACCAAACGGGTTATCAAATTTTGGTGGCAACTTCGATGGCGCTCTTGGAAGAAGGGAAAGCCGACTTGTGGGATACTAAAAAAGTAGCAAGTGAAGCTACTTCCCAAATTGAATACGCGGGTAAACCACTGGAATCGCGCCAAATCTGTTATTGGAAAGTAAGGAGTTGGGATAAAAAAAATGTACCTGGGCCGTGGAGTGACGCTGCCTCTTGGGAAATGGGTTTGTTACAAAAAACAGACTGGAAAGCCCAGTTTATAGGTCTCAATTTGAATCAGTTAGGAAAGGGGAAAGAATACCATTTACCACCTGCTCCTTTTTTTCGTAAAGAAATTGAAATAAAATCTCCCGTTAAAAAAGCGCGTCTGTATGTAACTGCTTTAGGGTTGTACGAATTTCAAATTAACGGCAGAAAAATTGGGAAAGACTATCTGACTCCAGGTTGGACCGATTACAATAAACGCCTTTATTATCAGGTATTTGATGTAAGTAAAGAATGGAGACCCGGAAAAAATTCCTTAGGCTCTATCATCTCGTACGGTTGGTATGCTGGGTATTTGGGCTATGCTTTGTTGGTCAGAAATCCTGTTGTCAAAAATTTTTACGGTGATGTACCTGCTTTGAAAGCCCAACTGGAAATTGAATACGCAAACGGTCAAAAGGAAATAATCAGTACTGACAACACGTGGAAAGCCAATTACGGCCCCATTGTCGAATCGGACATTTTGAACGGGGAAGTTTACGATGCCAACAAAGAACTGACCGGTTGGAATCAGCCCAATTTCAATGATGCAACTTGGAAGAAAGTCATTACCGTTTCGGATAAAACCGATCGATTGATGCAGGTGTATCCCAGTGATCCCGTGCGGGAAGTGGCCCGATTAACGCCCAAAAACAACAAGCAGATTGGCCCGAACGCCTATTTGATAGATATGGGTCAGAATTTTGCGGGCATTATTAAGGTTCGTTTCAAAGCGACAAAAGGGGATTCTATTCTTTTTCGATTCGG
This sequence comes from Runella sp., assembly GCA_039810845.1. Lineage (GTDB taxonomy): Bacteria > Bacteroidota > Bacteroidia > Cytophagales > Spirosomataceae > Runella. The sequence goes on from JBDHXS010000382.1 coordinate 2,786, forward strand.
TGAAATGCTTTATCCGGATGGAAAACTCATGACTGAAAATCTGCGCAAAGCACGGGGAACAGACCTGTATATTGCCAAAGGCGATCCCAACGGCGAAATCTACGAGCCGCGATTTACCTACCACGGTTTTCAGTACGTACAAATCGAAGGTTTAAAATATGCCATCGGAATGCAGGACATTCTGGGGATTGTACTGTCGTCGGCAACACCTAAAACAGGGACGTTTGAGACAGATAATGCATTTGTTAATCAATTGTATCACAATATTGTCTGGACACAACAGTCTAATTATTTGGAAGTTCCGACCGATTGTCCGCAGCGTGATGAACGCCTCGGCTGGACGGGCGATGCCCAAGCGTACGTAAAAAGTGCCACGCTCAACAACGACATTGCGGCTTTTGGAACCAAATGGGTGGTGGATCTCAACGATGCTCAACTCCCTAACGGGGCCTATCCGCTGTACGCCCCTGCGCCGTCGGTTCGCAAAACCGATACTTATTCGCCAGGTTGGATGGAGGCGGGAATTGTGTATCCGTACCAGATTTTCCGCTCCTACGGCGACACCCGAATCATCAAAACGCACTGGTCGGAAATGAAGAAATTCATGCAGTTTTTGGAAACAAAAAGCAAGGGCGAGTACGTGTTTAAGGAAACGGCCTTTGCCGAAGTTGATCCCAAAGGTGGTTTTGGAGACTGGTTGAGTGTGGGCAAAAAAACGCCCCCTGATATGCTGGCTACGATGTATTACGCGTACTCGGCCCAATTGATGCAGGAAATGGCCTTGGCCATTGGCGATGAAAAAGAAGCAAGCCATTTTAGGGAAATAAATACCAAAGTGAAGGCGGCTTTTCTCAAACATTATACCAACGCTGAAGGGAGATTTATTTGTAACGCCGCAGCGTACGGCGACGGTCGGGGTTATATTGACGGCGAGCAAGGGTTTGAGGGACATACCCAAACGGCCTATGCCAACGCGATTTTTATGAATCTTTTGGACAGTACCCACATCCTCAAAGCGGCCAAATGGCTGAATGAATTGGTAGTCAAAAACGGCAATAAACTCACCACTGGCTTTTTGGGCGTGCGGCCTATGTTGCCCGTGCTTTCAGCTACGGGTTACAGCGAAACGGCCTACAAGTTGTTGTTCCAAAAAGAATATCCTTCGTGGGGTTTTGAGATTCAAAACGGCGCCAATACGATTTGGGAACGTTGGAACAGTTTCACCAAAGAAGGTGGTTTTCCCGCAGGCATGAACTCGTTTAATCACTACGCGTTTGGCTCTATTTGTGAATGGATGTTTGAAAATATGGCGGGGATTAAAGAGACGTCGCTTGGATTTAAGACTTTCCTCATCCAGCCCGAACCGATGAACGCTAACATAAATTCGCTGAAAGCTACGCACCGTTCGGTGCATGGTAACATTACCTCGGCTTGGCAGAAAAAGGGCGACCTGATTACGATGACCATTGAAGTACCTGTCAACACCACGGCGACGATTTGTTTGCCGCCAACGCCAACCAATAACATTACATTCAACGGAAAAGCGCTGGTTGCCTCTACGGTTAAGCCCAAGTGGATTAACCGTCGTGAGCGCAATACGGTGACGGTGGGTTCGGGCAAATACGTGTTGAGTTACAAAAAATCGGCTTTGTCAGGGTTTTAAACGCTTCTTCACATGAAAACGTTTGTCTGTATTTTCCTTAGCTTTTTATGTGTTGGGGGTTGTTTTGCCCAGCGTCCCGCCCAGCCGCCGATGTCACAAGAGCAGTTTACGCCCGAAAAACTGGGGTATTCCCTGTTTTGGGAAGATAATTTTAATGGGAGTCAACTCGACCCGAAAAAATGGGCGGTAAGGGGAGTCGGGCCGCGTGCTTTAGGCTATGTGTCACCCGAAGCGGTGGAAGTGAGGGACGGTTTTCTGAAATTGCACGCTATCCAAAAAGGAGACAGCATTCTGATTGGGGCGGTGGGTACTCAGGGGAAACTGATGACCAAATACGGCTATTTTGAATGTCGGGCGCAGTTGCAAAAATCACCAGGCGTGTGGGCGGCGTTCTGGATTCAGTCGCCTGACATATCCAAGGGTGAAGACCCCGCCGTTTATGGAGCTGAAATAGATATTTTTGAATTCTTCAAAAAACTGGGTGTGGATATTGTCTCCCATAATGTACATTGGGCGTATGGCCCCAACCAAAAAAGCACGCGCGGAATGCAAAGTTACCTCAAAGGAGTGAGCGAAGGGTTTCACACTTTTGCGTTGGAATGGACGCCCGACAAATACGCCTTTTTTATTGATGGGTACAAGTTTTATGAAGTCACCATCGGGATTTCACGCATTGATGAATACCTCATTTTAAGCATGGAACTGCCTTCTGAAAAGAAAGATTTACAGTACACGGTTTATCCAGATGTATTTTTAGTGGATTATGTGAGGGTGTATAAGAAGAAATAATCTCGAATAGAACTTTTGCTCCACAACACCTTTGTCTAATCGAAGGTGTTTTTTTATTCCTATTTGAAGTGGGAATGCTCATTTTTAGGAAAACCATAAAATTATTTAAAGATTTTTTAAAATCATTTAGGGATTTTAGCGACTTGTTTGACTATACAACAACAGAACACCATACGATGAAGTACCAAACCTTTTCCGATGACCAATTAGTCGATTTTCTCAGGAGCGATAGCCAAGGCGCTTTTGAGGAAATATACAACCGCTATTGGTACAAGTTGTTGGGAGTCGCTTATCACGAAACAGGCACGCGCGAAGAAGCAGAAGAATTGGTACAAGACCTATTTGAAAGTCTCTGGCAAAAACGCCATGTGAGTGTGATACGCCATTTGAGTGCGTATTTGGTGGTTTCTATCAAACACCTGAGTACCAATTATATCAAGTCGCAAATAACCCAACGAAAGTTTCAGGAGTACTTGATTTTCAACGAAATCCGTCAGTCGTATGCGACAGATGAGAGCGTCCAATTTGCTGATTTGTCGAAAGCCGTGGAAGAAGCAATGAAAAAATTGCCTGAAAAAAGTGTGGAAGTCTTCAAGTTAAGTCGCTTCGAAAACCAATCGGTCAAGGAAATCGCTCGGCAATTAAATCTTTCCGAAAAGGCAGTTGAGTATCACATTACCAAATCGCTAAAAGTGCTCAAAGAGCACCTGAAAGCATTCCATTCCGACAATTAATCCACCCATTTCTTCATAACAAACCAAACACATGAACCAATACGAATTTAATCAGTTGCTCGAAAAGTATCTCGCGGGGGATTGCACGCCCGACGAGGAAAAACTGATTCATGATTGGCAGGCTCATTTACTCCAGAATACATCGCTCACGTTGGAAGAACCAGAAAAAAACAGCGTTAAAAAACGACTTTGGCAAAGTATTCAGCAGGGAGCTTCGGAGACAGAACCAGAGATAATCCGTCCACGGTGGCGTTGGCTGGGCTGGGCGGCTGCGGCATCGGTGGTTGTCATGGCAGGATTTTTTTGGTGGAATACCCGTCCCGTAGATTTGAAAGATATGGCTGTCAGCCAAATAGTAGAAACGCCCAACGGCATTGAAGTAAAAAACACGGCAGCCAATCCGCGAGAAATAAAACTCGAAGATGGCAGCGTAGTCATTTTAAAAACCAACAGTAGTGTTACCTATCCAGAGCATTTCGGCAAAAAAAATCGCAGCGTTTTTTTGAAAGGTGAGGCATTTTTTAAGGTAAAGCACGACCCTACCAAGCCCTTTGTGGTACACGCTGGCGAGCTGGTGACCGAAGTACTTGGGACAAGTTTTACGGTAAAATCGTACGAAGAATCCCAGGCCATTGAGGTAGTAGTAGCGACGGGGCGCGTATCGGTCTATGAAAATTCAACCAAAAAATCGCTGCAACGTAATGGGATGATTCTAACACGCAACCAAAAAATTACGTTCGATAAGACCTC
>JBDHXS010000383.1:0-6698 GCA_039810845.1 Runella sp.
TTTGTTTTGGTATTAAGACATCAGTTATTGAAATAATACCAGAAAGATGTGATAAGATTAAGTTTGAATACGTAGGCAAAACTCCGCAAGGAAATTTAAATGTGTATAACGTTCGACGTTTAAATGACAATAGTTATTTGACTTTTGGTATAGGTGTGCAATTTGTTGGAAAGATTCCTTCTCTGGCTAATCAGCAAAAAATAATTCTTTTTCCTGTAATAACAACTGTAAATGGAAAATTTGTAGTGCAATATAAATTGATTAATCAATCAACTATCTCTTGTAATATTGCTTGTTTTAAAAAAGAAAATGGAAAACGATTCTTAGTGATTAAGAATTTGATATCATCTGTTTATAGTCTTCCGGAAACAAACATTCTAATTGAGAAAACACCTTTGCAAATAGAACCTGATGACATAAACCAAAATTAGCCTAACTAATTGTAATATTGAATTCATTGAGTTTAATTATTTAACCCCTGAAAGATGAAAAATATTATTTTTCCATTCTGGCTTTTTATATGTTTTACAACTTTTGGTCAAAAAACATTAATTGTCCAAAAAAATAAAACCTATACTATTACAATCAATACAAGAGCACTGGTAATTGATACACTAATTCTTGAAGATAATTCAAAGATTATAGTCAATGATAATGTAATGGCGTTTTCATTAATAGCCAAATTCGCTGTAATAGGAGATAATGTATTGATAGATGGCTCTAAAAAAATATCGGGTTCAGAAGGTAAAAATGGTGCAGATAGCCCCGATTCACGTGAGTGCGCTATCGGATTAAAAGGAGAAGATGCTACTGACGGAACCAATGGGATTGATGCTGCGAATATTTTTCTCTATTTGAGACTGAAGAAGATTGGTTCATTGAAAATAAATGCCTTAGGTACGATAGGTAGCAGCGGAGGTAAAGGAGGAGCAGGCGGTAAAGGGGGAGATGGAAATATACTTGGATGTTCTGCCAAATCTGGAGGCGGCGGAGGAAAAGGAGGTAATGGAGGAGACGGCGGCGATGGTGGTGATGTTATATTTAACTACACTTTTTTAGATTCTCAAGGGAAACCCCTGATTAATCAGCCCTCATTATCTCAAGTTCAAGTGGAATTGAGTGGAGGGCGAGGAGGGATAGGCGGAAGCGGAGGCCAAAAAGGTCAAGCCGGTAGAATAAAACCTCAAGGGCCTAAAGCAAATGAGAGTAATGTTTTAAATGGAAGTAGAGGTTTGGATGGAAAGTTTGGGAAAAATGGTATTTATTTAAAAACATCAATTCCTAATTTGTAAAAATAGCCATGGAACAAATCTCTTTTTCTACTCAGAATATCTACACTCTTCTTACTCCTCTGGCTTTGTTTTTTATTGCGGTGGAAGTAGGGCTGTGCCTTTACTACAAACGGAATTATATCTCTTTTGCCGAAGCAATTGCCAATTTCGGAACTGCACTGGGCAATCAAACAGTCAACGTGTTAGTCGCGGCAGGTGTATATGTGATTTATGGCTATCTGTGGGAAAACTTTCGCCTCATAGATGCTATCCCCATGAATGTCCCCAATTTTCTACTTTTGCTGTTGGGCATTGATTTTATCTTTTATTGGGTACACCGCTGGGGGCATGAAATCAACATCATGTGGGCGGCACATTCGCCACATCACAGTGCTCAAGAAATGAATTTTTTTGTGGCATTGCGGGCCAGCGTGACGCAACGATTGTTCTCGTTTTTCTTCTTTTGGCCCTTGACAATCATTGGTTTTCACCCTTTCGATATTTATATGATGACGGGTATTCACTTGTTTATTTCGTTTTTGCACCATACCGAATTGATTCCTAAACTCTGGCGTTGGATTGAGTTTATTTTTACGACACCTTCGCATCATCGGGTGCATCATGGTGTCAATTTTAAGTATTTGGATAGAAACTACGGGGAGTTTCTTATCATTTGGGATCGTTTGTTTGGTTCTTTTGAAGAAGAAACCGACAAAGTGATTTATGGTATGTACGGACAAGCCCAAACTTGGAATCCGATTGTGATTAATTTTCACTATTACAACATTCTCTGGAAAGATGCAGTGGCGGCTACCAGTTGGTGGGACAAAATCCGGATTTGGTTCATGCCGTTGGGGTGGCGTCCCGCTAATTTACCGCCCAAACCACCGTTAGAGGAAATCACCCTTCAAAACCAACAGCGCATTACCCTCAGCCCGTTTCCGCAGTCAAAAGTGTATTTGATACTGAGCGCCGTCTTTGGCATTGTGTTGATGTTGCTGATTATCAGTCCTAATTCTTCATGGTCAACAGTAGAAAAGATAGCGGGTAGCGGCTTACTTTGGCATTTGATTGTCAACTGGAGCGGCATATTAGAATCAAAACGCTGGCTTTTTGCGTCCGAAATTATCCGAATTTTACTGACTGTGCCAATTTTGTTTGTTTTTGGAGATATGGCCAATAAGCCTGTTTGGTTGGGTATCTGCTTGGTGTATCACATGTATTGTTTGCTGTGGACGGGAATGTTTTTTAGAAGTTCTGGTACTATCAATCCTAAAAGAAATAGTTCATTATGAAAAGGTCGGCATTCATCAGAAATGTAATTACAACTGTGTTGATTTTGACAGGCATTACAAGTTGTCGGCAGAGGTTTGTCGAATCAATGGAGGAGTTAAAGTTCCATACGCATGTTTTCGGGCTTTTTCAAATGACGGATAGAGGGTTTTTATTAACAACTGCAAGGTCAAATATAGAGGCTAAGTGCATTTATTCTTGTGAGCCTACCTCTATTTCCACCTTTAGGGATATATGCCTGATTCGAACGGATTCTATCGGAAATGTTCTTTGGGAAAAAACGTTCCATGAAGTCGGAGATGAGGGAGATTTTAAAGCTGTTATAACGGCTGACAATCATTTATTGATTGCCGGCAATGTCGGTGAAAGTGATTTTGTAAATAATGGTTTTACTACCCATGGATTTGTTGCAAAATTTACATTGGATGGAGAGCTTTTGTGGAGAAAAACCCAGGAAACCTCCCGAACTCAAAACTTCAGCGCTTTTTCTATTTCAAAGGACGGGGATGTTGCTAAGAGCGTTTATAGGATGAATCAAAATAAATATATGTATGGCTTTTCCGTATTTGATAAGAATGGAAATAAAAAATGGGAAAATCTTATTGATAGCGGGAAAAGCAATTTCATGGAAGCCGTTTTTTTGAATAACGATGAGTTAATTGCTTTTAGAAATAATGACACAAATATGGCAAATTCGGAGGAGCGATTACTGGAAAAATTTGATAAAAATGGGATGCGACTTTGGAGTCGTCCATTAAATTTTTCTGTTGAGAATTTAGCCAAAGCCTCAGATAATGGTTTTTGGGCTCTTGGAAAAGAAGGGTGGATTGGAAGATTTACTACGAACGGTGAGTTGATGTGGTCTAAAAATTTAACTTTACTTAAGGGGCGTTTAATCCATTTTGCCCCCAATGCTTCCGGAAAGTTATTATTAGAAATCTTGCAAGGAGGATACACGCTTGCGGAATTAAATTATGTACTGGTAAACGATGAGAAAGAAGTTGAAGCAAATAAAATTCTACCGGCCAAATCCAGAAGTTTGCCATCCCCCGCTCTTTTTAATACGCCTGAATTTGCCCACTTGCTACCCGATAAAAGCGTGATACTCGTTGAATTGGAAGAAAAAAATTTCTCAGGCAAAACTTTGAAAGAAAATCATTCTGATTATCGCTTAGTATTGTCAAAATTCAATTCGCACGGGGAACGTATTTGGACAAATACAATAGGTCGAGGAAAAAAAACAGGCCCAATGCCTCTGCTTGATGATTTTTGAGAAGATTGATAACAGAATACCAATAGAACTTAAAGTTGTTTTCACCTAAGATAAACTCAATCCCTTTCAGATAAGTTTTGGGTTGATGACTATACGATAATCAATGCCTTTTGTCTCGAAATCAAAGAATTATATTTCCATAACTAAAACTATGAAACATCTTAAAGCCTACCTTTCTTTCACTGGTTTATTATTTTTAATAGCCTTTCTCACTCTCAGTGAGGGGTGCGCTCAACGCCTCCAGTCAGATAATGGGCAAAAAATCAGGATATATACCTTCGATGTAAAACGCTTAGATGGTGCTGGACTTTACAGAAATGTGTTATATAATATTACAGATAGCGCGCTGATTGTAGTGGATAAAGAATCGTTAATCAGCATTATCAACAAGTGGAAAGCCGAACATGATGGTTCCTTTCCCTCTGCTGATTCGTTGACAGCTCTAATCACACCTTACGCTATCAACTTTCAAAATTTAAAGTGGGTGAAGATCAATAAGGTATCAGGAGCAACTATAGGTTTTTTGGCAGGGATAGCGATTGCTGCTGTAACGATTTTACCAGGAGATTCTGGTTATGAAGGAATTGTATTTTTAGCATTGGCACCACCTTTTAGCTTATTAGGAGGACTGATAGGAGGAGTAGCAACGCCTAAGCGAAAATTTCACAACCGCCCGAAATACCGATTTCAAGAACGTATTACTCAGAGATGGCAGAAATATACGATTACCGAGCAGTTACGTAAATTCTATAAATAACAGAATATAACCTCAAACTTATCAATGGTGAGTTTGGGGTTTGAGAATACGGTTGTTAATAAGCTTTTATTTGATAATCAGTTAATTACGCCTATATAAGTTAATAATTATGAAATCTCTACTCTACTTTTATTGCTGTCTTTTTTGCTTTTCTTTCTCTGTCAAAGCCGCGAGTTCTTCTATGTTGGATAGAAAAATACCAATGCCAACGATGATTTATCCGCCTGATTCAGTAGTTAAAACTATACCTAAGGGTGAAGCAAAAGTCCAGATTTCTGGTGCTATTTCGCTTGTTTCGGGATTTGTCGCTGTGATTTTGGTTTTTGTAGGATCAACGGTTGGTGTTATTGTCTTAGGTGCTATTGCCATTATAACGGGAATATTGGGAAAGAGCATCGCTCGAAAATTAACAGAAAATAGACAAAAGTTATCGCCTACTTCCTCAGCTTCAAAAGTAAAATCAGATGGTGCAAATTTTGGAATTGTAGCGGGTGTATTGACTATTGTAGTAGCACTTGCGCTTGCTTTTTGGAATGGCCTCATGTCATGGGGAGGTTAAATGGGGGCAGTTGAATAAGATAGAGGCATCGTTTCAAAAATAATACACCTGCCGATGCTAAACTCAAACCCGCCGCAGGTAAGATTAGGGTTGTGAGGAGTGTATAGCCAATGTAGTTTTATCTCGATGATCAATTCATCTCAGTCATTATACCAAAATTGGTGAGATAAAGCAAAGTATTTAAACTAAAACCATTCGACCATGAAAACAAACCGTTACTTCCAACAAGTAGCTTGCCAAATAGTATTGGCTTTGGCAATAATTAGCTGTAAATCTTACGTAGAACCTCTCTATGAAGTAAAATACCACAATGACATTTTTGGTATTTTTCAAACGCCTGACGGTGGTTTTCTGCTCACGCTCTCCCGTGTCAATGTAACATCTTCCAATTGCAGCAGGAAATGTGTTAGCCTAATGGCTTCTTCTTTTGGAGATATATGCCTCATCAAAACCGATGCCAACGGTGCTGTACTTTGGGAAAAAGTAGTGGAAGAAAAATCGGATGATGTGCAGATGACCGCTCGGATAGCACCTGATGGGAATCTACTCATCGCAGGAAATACCGGTGGTCATGGGATGAGTTCAAACGGATTTATTGCCAAATTCAACTTGGAAGGAGTGCTATTATGGAAAAAAATGTTTGAGCTAAGCCCAAGAGCTTTTTATAATGCTTCATTTTCGATTTCGGCTGAAGGAACTATGGTTCGATGTATCCGCTTACCGAATACCTCTCGGTATGGATTTAAAGTATTTGATGCCAGAGGCGATACCCAATGGCAATATGCCCCCTTAGCTACTATAGAGGGAGAGTTGGTTGATGCTGTTTGTCTGGACAATGGTGAAATAATGGCTTTTTACCCCAAATTAGTGCAGAAATTTGACAAAGGAGGAGCATTGCTTTGGAGTCGCCCAGTGGATTGGTCTGCCGAATACGTAGAACAAGCGAAAGAAGGGGGGAGCTGGGTAAAATGGGGGAATAAAATTGGGAAAATTAATAATAATGGAGAAATGACTGCCTCTATAGAGCTTACTATGACTAATTGGCGAATCATTCATTTTGCTTCCAATCCCTCCGGCGATTTGTTGATACAGGCAAAAAGTGTAGATGGTTCAGGGGCACTTCATTATGCCTTGATAGATAAGGCGGGTCACCTTAAAGTTAACGAACGGGTTAATTCAAAACATATTCAGCCGACCAGCGGTCACGGGTTCAACAATCCCAAATTTTTACAGATTTTACCCGATAAAAGTACATTGTTAGTCGAAAGAGAAGACATTTATGAGAGCAAAGACAGCTACTATGTCTGTCAGTTGCGATTATCAAAATTTTCAGAAGGAAGGACTCTTCTGTGGACTACTACTATAGGAAAAGGAAGAAGGAACATATTGGGGGGAAATTATGATGGAGGAAAATAAATTGATGAATTGAACATAAATCCAAGTCCTCCTTAGAGGAATTTTGGGTTGTGATGAGTAGCATAATCAATGTGATTTTATCTCCAAATCAAATCAATCACTTCCTAAACCACATCAAAACAATGAAAA
>JBDHXS010000384.1:0-6698 GCA_039810845.1 Runella sp.
CGCCTTGTCCACGTTCTTCAGCCTCTAGTCCTGGATAAGCACCCGGAGTATCAATCAACGTGACGATCGGTTTATTGAATTTTTCGGCCAACTTCATAAGACGTAAGGCCTTACGATATCCTTCAGGATTAGCCATGCCGAAATTTCGATGTTGGCGTTGTTTAGTATTTCGACCCTTTTGCTGACCAATCAACATAATGCTCTGGCCGTCTATATTACAAAACCCTCCCACCATAGCAGGGTCGTCGCGGACAGTACGGTCGCCGTGAAGCTCAATAAACTCCTCACACATCAACTCAATATAATCAAGTGTATAAGGCCGATCTGGATGGCGAGAAAGTTGTACGCGTTGCCAGCGTGTAAGGTTTTTGGCAGTATCTTGTCGAAGTTGTACGATACTTTCTTCGAGTCTTGTAACGGCTTCTGAAACATCCACTTGGGTGGTTTCCGCTAGTTTTTTGAGTTCCATTAGCTTTGATTCGAGGTCAGCCACGGGCTTTTCAAAATCTAAGTAAGTTGGCATAGAGTAGATTGCTTACAATTCAAAAGTTTGTCCCTTTTGGGGAATCTCAATATTTTCATAACCGACTGATAACAAGGTATCTTTAAAAGCTTCCATGCTGGGTGTTTCCCCATGAACTAAGAAGATTTTTTTTAGTACTTGTGGCGACTGCTGTTGGACAAATGCCACTAAGTCGTCGCGGTCTCCGTGGCCGCTAAATACGTCAATTTTTTCGATATTGGCCAATACTTGTTCATCTTTGCCTCGAATCCGGAGCGTTGATTGTCCATTGAGAAGACGCCACCCAAGGGTTCCTTCAGCACAATAACCAATCAGTAAAATAGTGCAATAAGGATTGCTAATGTTCTGAGCTACATGGTATTCTACTCTTCCACCTTGTACCATTCCTGATGATGAGATGATGATACAAGGCTCGGTATGATTAGATACTGAACGGCTGGCATCGGAACTTTCGAGGTAGATTAAATTTTCAAAATCGAATAATGATTCGTTCTCTTCGTTGAACTCTCGGGCTTCTCGGTTGAGCATCCGTACATTGCGCTGATACACACGCGAACTCTCAAAAGCTAGTGGACTATCAGCAAAAACCTTGATGGGGGGAAGGTTATGATCGTTATAAAGTTTATTGAGGGTATAAAGTAACGCTTGTGTTCGACCTATACTAAATGACGGGATGATGAGACGTCCAGGGATGTTTATGCAAGCTCGGCGAATGACATCTGCAAGAATCAACTCTGGTGTTGAGCCTTTTTCGTGAACACGATTGCCATATGTGGTTTCGCAGATGAGGTAATCTACTTGGGGTAATTGTCCTGGATCAAGTAGCAAGGGATAACCTTTTCTGCCAATATCACCTGAAAATCCAATGGTTTTCTTTTTTCCTTCCTCCCAAACTTCAATTAGGATATGGGCTGCTCCCAATAAATGGCCTGCTGGAATGAAGGTCACAACACAATTATCAGCTACCCTAAATCGTCTATTAAAAGCCAATGGGACAAAATTTTCGAGCGTTTCTCGAACCTGTTTTTCCAAGTATAAATCTTTTGGAAGTTCTTTCTTTTTACCTTTCCTACGTTTTTTCTGGTTATCAGCACTATTAATTTCGTTCAGCCGCTTTTGATTGAGCATAGCAGCATCTTTTAATAAGATAGCTGTTAGCGCGTAAGTACTATCTGTACACAATACTTGGCCTTCGTAGCCGTCACGGTATAGATTGGGAATATTGCCAGAGTGATCAATGTGAGCATGGGTCAAAAGAACTAAATTAATACTGGATGCTTCAAAAGGGAAGAGTGCACTGGGGAAGGGTGTTTTTTCATTGAGCGCACGTTTGCGATCGCCGCTTTCAAAATCAGAACCACAATCTATTAAAATTCGATAATCATCGTCTAATTCAAGGAGGTACATACTTCCTGTTACCTGCTGCGCTGCCCCCCAAAAAGTTAATTTCATATTAAGTCAGTTGTCCCCAGAAGCTACGGCAGACCGTCCCTAAGAGGAGTTTTTATTGGTTTCTTCAACAGGTGGGACAAGCCTACATGTATAAATATTGCACAAATGATTTATGCAAATGTATCAAAAACAAAGCAAATTTCATTATTCGGTCAAGGGAACCGAACGAGCGATACGTTCTTCCAACGAAATGAAAGTTTCAGTGCGCTGAATACCACCTACTTTTTGAATTTTATCGTGAAGTACTTGTCGGAGGTGTTCTGTGTCGCGACAAACGATTTTAGCAAAAATGCTGTAAATCCCTGTAGTATAATGAATATTAACCACTTCGGGGATTTTTTCGAGCTGAAGCGCCACTTCTTCATACAATGAGCTTTTGTCTAAGTAAATTCCCAAAAAAGCACTAATATCCCAACCCAAACGGGCCTGATCTATTAATAAATGTGCTCCTTTAACTATTCCGAGTTGCTCTAATTTTTTCATTCGTACATGCACTGTGCCACCTGATACATGTACTCGTTTACCAATTTCGGTATAAGGAAGATGAGCATCTTCTAATAAAAGGGAAAGGATTTTAAGGTCAGTGCCGTCAATTTTATCAATTTCGAAATTTCGTTCCATGATGAAGCGCTAAAATTGTATTTTATTTAACAATTATCGGATTTTGTTGAATAAAATCAAAATATTTAAAAATTTTTATAGAAAATTTGTAATAAATACGAAACTCTATTAATTTTGCAAAGTCAATTTACTCAAATATACGAATGAGTAAATACTAAAGAAAAGTTCTTTTATACTGTAGGATGATGAAACTTGGCAGCCATGCCCTCCTGTCTCGGGGGTGGTGACCACAGAATAAACACGATATAATGCCGGCACTCTAGTCGACTGGGGTAGACCACCAAACTTTGTATCGCGGCTAACTGCACCGTGGGCGGTTCGAATCCCCCTCCTACAGCAAGCGTTTACTAAGCAACATCTGTTGCTTACTTCAATGTCAAAGGATAGCTTGTTTAAATGATAAATTTCAATAAGCTATCCTTTTAAAATATCTTATGAAGTGTCATAACGACACTACTAATAAAGAAAAACTATTTGGTTTTTAGTTTGTTGATGAAGTGTAATTGCGACACGCAGGCTCAGTTTTGAGGCCTGTGTGTTTTTTTGTGCCAATAAGTAGCGTATTCAAAAAGATTAGCTTGTTTTGTCAATCCTTCGTAATTTTCTTGGATAAATTAATATGGTACTATCTGTTATCTTTACTTCTGATGCCGTAGTGTTGGGGCTATTATTAGTTGTTCTCGCGCTTGTTTTTTATACTGCTAGCCTAAAACATTCTTTTTGGCAAAAATTTTACACGGTTTTCCCCCCTTTATTGCTTTGTTATTTTATTCCAGGGTTACTCAATTCTTTTGGAATAATTTCGGGGGAAGATTCTAAGCTTTATCCTGTTGTTTCACAATACTTTTTGCCCGCTTGTTTGGTATATTTTACACTGGGAATGGATTTTAAAGCAGTAATCCGATTGGGACCTAAAGCCTTGATTGTATTTTTTGCGGGAACGCTGGGGGTAATGCTGGGTGGCCCTATATCTGTGTGTGTTATGAAAACAATTAGCCCAGAGGTAGTGGGTGGAGAAGGAGCAAATGCTGTTTGGCGAGGATTGGCAACGATAGCAGGTAGCTGGATTGGGGGAGGTGCTAATCAAACGGCTTTGAAGGAGATTTTCCAGCCAAGTGACCGATTATTTTCGCAAGTCATAGCGGTAGATGTAATAACCGCAGAAATCTGGATGGCTGTTTTGATATATGGAGCAGGATTCGCCACCAAAATAGATAGGATTTTTAAAGCAGACGCTTCCTCGATTGAGGAATTGAAAGAACGAATTGACCATGAACAAAATTCTTCTCAACGCATCCCCACTTTATATGATTTAGTACTGATTGCTGCTGTTGGATTTGGAATAACGGGATTGGCGCATTTTTTTGCAGACTATATTGCTCCTTGGATAAAATCAAATCATCCCTCATTAGAAAAATTTAGCCTTACATCCTCTTTCTTTTGGATAGTTTCGATTGCCACTTTGGTGGGTATTTTGTTGTCTTTCACCCGTTTGCGCCAATTAGAGTTTGCAGGAGCATCACGTATAGGTAGTCTTTTTCTCTACATATTGGTAGCAACTATTGGTATGAAAATGGACATTTTTGCTGTTGCCGAAAACCCTGCTCTTTTTGCAGTAGGGATTATTTGGATGCTAGTCCATGTCTGTATCACATTAGGAGTAGCTAAGTTTATAAGAGCACCATTTTTCTTTACAGCGGTAGGTTCACAAGCAAATATAGGGGGAGCAGCGTCAGCTCCTGTGGTAGCGGCTGCATTTCATCCTTCTTTGGCCTCTGTAGGGGTTTTGCTATCTATCTTAGGGTATGCAGTAGGTACTTATTGTGGGTATTTGACAGGGCTAATGATGCAGTGGGCAGCAGAGTAGAACTTAACTATTCCGTCTAATTAAGTAAATGAAGATATACTTATTCCTTTTACCGTCGAGTTTGGCTATTTTGTACAAAATTGTTTTACAGCCAAAAATTCTATTTACTACTTTTTCAATTCAGTTCAAATGAACAAACGAAGAGCGTTTCTCAAAACAACAGGCGGTATAATGGCTTGGAGCGCTATAACTCCCGCTGCCACTATGGCTAACTTTACCCAATCTACTGGTGATTTATTTAAGTTAGGCATAGCTGGTTATAGTTTCGTACATTTCAAGTTAGACCAAGCTCTTGAAATGATGCGTAAAGTGGATGTACATTATCTTTGTATCAAAGACTTCCACTTACCCTTCAACAGTACAGATGAGCAAATTGCTTCTTTTCATGCAACGCTCAAGCAGTCGAACGTAACGGGTTATGCTGTCGGCCCCATTTACATGAAAACGGTACAAGAGATAGACAATGGCTTTGAGTATGCCAAACGAGTAGGTGTTAAACTCATTGTAGGTGTACCCAATGAAGAACTTTTGCCGCATATTGATAAAAAAGTAAAAGAGTATGATATGCGCTACGCTATTCATATTCATGGGCCTGACATTAAGCTTTGGCCAAGTGCTACGTCGGTTATTGATGCAGTGAAAAACTTAGATTCTCGAATTGGGCTTTGTTTCGACATGGGACACGATAAACGTAACGGTGATGACCCTATCGCCGATTTGAAAAAATATGCCAATCGTATCTTTGATATTCATCTTAAAAACGTAACAGCAGCTTCCAAAGAAGGCAAAACCTGTGAATTGGGGCGAGGAATTATTGATATTACTGACTTTGTCAAAATGCTTCGCAAAATAAAATACAA
Organism: Runella sp.; assembly: GCA_039810845.1. Taxonomy (GTDB): domain Bacteria; phylum Bacteroidota; class Bacteroidia; order Cytophagales; family Spirosomataceae; genus Runella. The sequence goes on from JBDHXS010000384.1 coordinate 5,324, forward strand.
CGGTTGTTGCAGTTTAGAATATGAAAAAGATATGAAAGATCCTCTGGCAGGCATTGCCGAATCAGTGGGATATTTTAGAGGGGTGTGTGAAGCAAGCAAGAAGTAGTTATTTTTGAAACATCTAAATGCCCGTTGGGGTTAGTGGGTTATGAACACATCAAGAAGAACATTTATCAAAGCAGCAAGTCTTACCGTAGGAGGTTTGGCTACTGGCATGTCGGCGAAAAGCTATGCCAAAATCATTGGCGCCAACGAGCGCATAAATGTAGCCATCTTAGGATTAGGCCGACGTTTGGGGGCTTACTACGAACCCATTGGGCGAAAAGAAAGCAATGTAGAGCTGATTTATCTCTGCGATGTGATGAAAAAACAACGTGAATCAGGAGCACAAAAGTTTTCTAAACACATTTCTTACGCTCCTAAACTTGAAAATGATTTCCGCAAAGTTTTTGCTGACAAACAGGTAGATGCGATTTTCAATGCTACACCCGACCACTGGCACGCACCAGGCACTTGGATGGCCGTGCAGGCAGGCAAACATGTGTATGTAGAAAAACCGTGTAGCCATAATCCCCGCGAAGGTGAGATTTTGGGTGAATGTCAGCGAAAATATGGCAAAGTGATTCAAATGGGCAATCAACAACGGTCGGCCATTGAGTCTATCGACATCATCAACCAGATTCATAGTGGCGTAATTGGTACAGCTTACAAAGCAGTGGCGTTTTATGCGGCCAATCGTGGCGAAGTTCCCATTGCGAAACCAGCCCCTGTGCCTGACGGCCTTGATTGGGAGCTGTTTCAAGGGCCAGCCCCGCGTATGCCTTATATGCACGATACATGGGATTACAATTGGCACTGGTATGGCTGGAACTACGGAACTGCCGAAAGTGGCAACAACGCCACGCACGAATTAGATGTAGCCCGTTGGGCATTGCAGGCCGATTTTCCTGAACATGTATCGGTAGAAGCCGCCAAGCGCCATTTCTTAGAAGATGGTTGGACGATGTACGATACAATGGACGCTACTTTCCGATTCCCAGGCAATAAAATTATTAAGTGGGATGGCAAAAGTCGCAATGGTCACAAAACTTACAGCAGCGACCGTGGTACTGTAATATATGGTAGTAATGGCAGTGTTTATGTAGATCGTGACGGCTACAAATTGTTTGATCGTGGCGGCAAAGTCATCAAAGAACGCAAGGGATCTGGTTCGGAAGCAGGTACGGCGTTAGGTGGCGGAGGTGATATGACCACGTTGCACGTCGTCAACTTCTTTGATGCCATTCGAGGTAAAGCCAAGCAGGCTTCCCCGATTGAGGAGGGAGCAAAAAGTACATTACTTTCTCACTTGGTCAATATCGCTTATCGTACCCAA
>JBDHXS010000385.1:0-6697 GCA_039810845.1 Runella sp.
CGCTAAAGAAAGGCCAATGATAAACAATAAAGCAGCTACAAAGCCAGAGACACTGAAACCGTCCACCAAGTAAGCACAGAGGTAAACAATCAATACGTTGATTACAAAATAAAACAGGCCGAGGGTAAGAATCGTAATCGGTAGCGACAAAAACTGCAAAACGGGTTTTACAAAAGTGTTGAGCAACCCCATCACAATAGCCACAATAATGGCCGTTTGAATAGTGTCAACATAAAAACCCTTCAATACTCGGCTGGCAGCAATCACCACTACCGTACTGACAATGAGACGAATAATTAGATTAATCATGATTTTATCGAACCGCTGACGCGGAGGTTTAGTTAAAAATTTATTCTACGGTTTCAAATTGCAATTTAATCAAACCAGCATATAATCCATTTTCATTCATCACCAATTCTTCATGCGTACCCGTTTCAAGAATTACACCATCTTTAATAACATAGATACAGTCCACATTGCGCACGGTGGCCAAGCGGTGGGCGATAATGATGGTTGTACGATTCTCCATCAATCCATCTAAAGCTTCCTGCACCAGCTTCTCAGATTCAGCATCCAATGAGCTGGTTGCTTCGTCCAGGATCAATATTTTGGGATCTTTCAAAATCGCTCTGGCAATGGCAATGCGCTGACGCTGACCACCCGAAAGTTTTACGCCACGTTCACCTACAATCGTTTCCATTTGTTCGGGAAATGACGAAATAAACTCTAACGCATTGGCTTTACGAGCGGCTTCCATGATTTCTTTATCAGTAGCATTAGGTTTTCCATAGGCAATATTTTCACGAATGGTACCTCCAAAAAGCATTACTTCTTGCGGCACTACGGCGATGTTCTGGCGATACGCCGTGATGTCAAACTTTTGAATATCTTGACCATCTACCAAAATCTTCCCCTCCTTAGGTTGATAATACCGCATCAACAATTGTACAATGGTTGATTTTCCAGCACCGCTATATCCTACCAAGGCGATTTTTCGTCCAGCCGACACGTCTAATGAAATATCCTTCAAAACCGCCATGTCAGGGCGAGTAGGGTACGAAAACGCTACATTTTCAAAGGAAATATTCCCATAAATAGGTACAATTGGTGAAATAGGCTTGATTTCCACCTCCGACTTTTCGTCTAAAATTTCCAACAAACGCTCAGAAGCCCCCAAAGTTTTTTGGATTTGGGCATACATATCGCCTAAACCTCCAATAGACCCACCAATAAACATGGTATAGAAAATAAATGTCATTAATTCAGAAAAAGGCATTTCGCCGCTTTGAACCAATAACGCACCATACCAAACAACGCCGACAATCCCACCGAATAAGGCAAAAATGATAAATGAAACAAAACCTCCACGAAAACGTCCTGCCTTTAAAGCTGCCGCAATGACTTTTGAAAGCGCATTTCCATAACGAGTCACCTCCAAAGCCTCGTTGGTAAAGGCTTTCACGACATTGATAGATTGTAAGGTCTCCTCTACAATCACGTTGGCAGAAGCCAATTCATCTTGGGCTATTTTGGAAAGTTTACGGATATACCTCCCAAAAACCATCGCTACCACAATGGCTACAGGAAAGGTAGCCAACATGAAAATAGTCAACTTCCAAGAAATAAAGCAAATGATGATAATTCCGACTATAACGGTAGCCAACGAACGAAACAACTCGGCCAAAGTAAAAGCCAATACATCTTGAAGCGCCTGAACATCTGCAGTGATACGACTCATCAGTTCCCCCACGCGGCGTTGTTCAAAAAACGAAATAGGCAACGAAACGATTTTGCTGTAAACAGTACGGCGAATATCCGCCATACTTTTCTCGCTTACGATAGAGAAAAAGTAAATTCGACCGAAGGAGAAAAGGGATTGTAAAATCAAAATCCCAATCAAAACCAGTACAACCTGATTGATGGTATAAGCTGATTTTCCCTCAATAACCGCCACAATTTCGCCAATCAGCTTTGGAAAAATAATGTTGGTCGTAAGCGAAAGAAACAGAAACAAAATACCCACCAAAAATGTGGTTTTGTAGGGTAGAATAAAACGAAATATTTTTAACGTCTTTTGAACACTCTCTTTGTTAAGTTTGCGCTTTTTATCTTCGGGCAATACTTCCGTGCCCATTCCTCTTCCTTTTGCCATTTAATGTATTAGATTGTTGTAAAATTATTCTCAAAGGTGAAAAGTTAATGAATAGCACATGATAACAGCTAACTACGTCTCCTATAACGTTATTCTATTCCTCCTCTTTTTGTCCTTTATATTTTGATTCTTCCAGTATCTGTCTGACATTGGTTGTAGCCATTAATTCTTCCAATTTGACAGCTGGCTTTTCTTGCAAATAGCGGCTCACAATACGCCACCCTACCCAACGGCCAACAGCCCCTGGACAATATTGACTGATTTCGACAGTAGCAGGGCGCTCACCGATAAAGCGTTCTTTCTCTGCATCACGCGTTTGATAAATCAGTTTTCTATCTAAAAAATACGCCCAAATATCTTGTTGTGAGGCATAGACATCATCGAGTTGTGTTTGTGAATAACCAATAATGAGGCTATCTGGCGTTTCGGGCGATATGTGTTTTACAAATTCAAATCCTTTGCCATACCAAATCATATCAGCCAAAAGCGTTTGATCTTCAATAGGAACTTTGTTGTATTTCTGAGATATAAAAAACAAAATAGCAGGAACAATGTATTCTTCTTGATAACGACGAAGTTGGTAGTCGTGCAATTGAGGTCGGTATTTGGCTTTAGGGCCGCCAAAATAGTCCAATCCGATCACAATGACGCTATCCGAAACGTACAAATCACTCCCCATAAACCCTGTTACTATGGTGATAATCTGTGGCGTTTTAAAGTCAGGGTAAACAGCCTTAATTTGCCCGAAAGCTTGCTGAATTTGTGTCCTCAGAGAAGCCAAATCTCCAAATTGGGTTTGTAATTCTTCATTGAACTTCTGTAAATCTGGATTACTGATATTGCTGTACAACTGATTGGTAATGAGTGTATCAGCAGCTCCTTTGGGTAGTCCGAAATAATCTCTTAAAACAGGATTTTTTTGTAATAGAACATCCAAATCTGCAGGAGATTTCGCCGCAAACAGTTCTTTTTCTAATCGTCGAATGGTAACAGAGATTTCTTGAGGTTGGTCTTTGCAGGCAGAGAAAGCAAGACAAAACGAAAACAAAACAAGAAGCGAATAAAAGGCTGATTTCATCAGAAAAAGTTAATGACTTATTTTAAACGCATAAGTAGTCCTAAAAAGTTTGATAAAACTCGAAGAAATACTTTGAAAATTAGCAATAAGATTGTTTTAGGTTGTCAATTTTGCATTTTTCAGTAGAATTGACACCGATTGCTACTTATATATCCAAAATTACACTAACCTAATGAATCATTTTCGCAAAGCCTTGCTCCTATCTTCTGCCCTCCTAATCGGTTGTTCAACTATTTTTGGTCAGGACGATGCTGCCAAACTTATCGCTCCTGGTGCTACTGTTCAGCAGATTTCTAAGCAGTTCAAATTTACAGAAGGCCCTGCAGTGGACAAAAAAGGAAATATCTTTTTTACTGACCAGCCCAACGACAAAATCTGGAAGTACGACACAGAAGGTAACTTATCGCTTTACATGGAAAAAACAGGGCGTTCCAACGGGCTTTATGTTGATAAAAAAGGAAATTTAATTGCCTGTGCCGACGAAAAAAATGAAATGTGGTCTATTTCTCCAAAAGGAGTAGTCAAGGTTTTATTTGATAACTATCAAGGGCGTAAGTTCAATGGTCCCAACGATTTATGGATTACCCCAAAAGGAGGTATCTATTTCACCGACCCTTACTATCAGCGTGATTATTGGGAGCGAAAAAAGCCAGATATGGAAAAGCAAAATGTCTATTTCCTCCCCAAAGGAAAAAAAGTACCTATACTTGTGGACGATAATCTAAAACAACCTAACGGTATCGTGGGTACACCCGATGGTAAATACCTCTATGTAGCAGATATTCGAGATAGCAAAACTTACAAATACGAAATCAGCCGTGACGGATCTTTGTCTAACCGTCAGCTTTTTGTATCGCAAGGCTCAGATGGAATCACCTTAGATAGTCAAGGAAACCTTTATCTCACAGGGCGCGGCATAACAGTCTATGACCCGACAGGTAAGAAAATTGCGAATATTCCTGTTCCATCAGGCTGGGTGGGCAATGTTTGCTTTGGGGGAAAAGATCGCAATATGCTGTTTATCACCGCTTCTGAGTCTATTTATACATTACAGATGCAAGTAAAAGGGGTGGAATAGTAAAAATATCTAACCAAACTTTCTCCCAATCTACCTTATATTATTGTTTCAAATATTTCTGGGCGTCTTCCATACTTTTGAGCATGTCGTCGCTCACTTGCTCAATTTTGATTTTTTCTTGCGTCAATGCCTTGATGGCTTCTTCGGGAGCGAGTTTTTTGAGCGAATCTCCCTTGTATTGGTGCATCCAATTCATCATTCCGTCGTCCGCTTTTTTGAGTTGCGTGCTTAGTTGAAATGCTCTTTTGAGCGATGATTGAGAAGAGGTATCCGAAGGATTACTCTGGGTAATACTATCCAACTGCGCAATGCGCTTACTAATAGCTGACTCCAGCGAAATGAGCTCTCCCATTTTGGGCATCACGGCATCGTGAATCATCATCACTTCTTTTTCGAGCTTGGTGGCTTGGTCTTTTTGGGGATTACTACAGGCGGCTAAAATGCCGAACCCACCCATGAATACATAGCTGATTTTCATTTAGTTAATTTAATAGTGTCAAAATTACTCCAACGTTGTCATCACAATTTGTCCGCATTTTTTATCATTTTTTCCAAAGAAAGGATTCCCTTTTTCATCTTGGGTTTCTGAAAACCAGAATCCGCCGATGCCGTTGGCAGCTTTGGGACATGAATAATAATACAATGGTTTGTCGTTGGTTTTGAAAGACTTGATAAGTCGAAATAGGTTTTTGCTGAGGTCACCAAAGTGGTCGCGCTGGTGCGCTACCGACTCAGTTTCGGCCACGTGTTCGGTGTCAAACCCAAGGTCTTGATATACTTTTAAGTAAAATGCTTTTTGAATCGGTGCTGCGCTGGAAAGGTCGATGTTTTCGAGCAAATTGAGTAATAATTTGGCCGAGCGCGACGATTCTTTGCCATTGTCCATCAAAAGTCCTTGTTTGATTCCCCAGTAGTAGTTGAGGGCTTTAGCAAGGGTTGATTTGATGACAGGATTGTCAGTCCGTAAGTCAACTTTTTCCCAATCGGTATTGGCAAATTCGGCGAGTTCGGGGGCTGGGGCTGCATCTGATTCGGAAAATCGGGGGTCTTTTACGAACGATTCGTCGTTGAGGGTTTGGAGAAAAGCAATGATTTTTTGTTTTTCTTCCGACGTCAACGCAATTCCTTTTTGCCCATTTTTTACCAAAAGAGGGTCCACGGTAGCATTCTTTTCGATGCCCGAACTGTAATGTTCAAGCACTTGTTCGAGGGTAGCCAGCCGACCGTCGTGCATGTAGGGTGCCGTAAAAGCTAAATTCCGCAAACTCGGTACTTTAAACTTAAAACGGTCTTCATCGTGCAACGTAATGTCGTAGCGACCTTCGTCGGTATTGACGGCCGTAGGGAGGCCATTGTTTCGATACTTGAAATCAGAAAATAAGACACCCGAATGACAAGGTGTGCACTTTTGTTCGACCAGCGCAAGCCCTTCTTGCTCAGTTTCGGTCAGTGCGCCGCCTTCGTTCCGCATCCATTTATCGTAGCGCGAATTGGCCGAAACCATCGTCAACATAAATTGTGACAAGGCTTTAAGGAAACGTTCGGTGTTGATTTCGTCGGTGCCAAAGGCTTTTTCAAACAGGGCGGGGTAGGTTTTTGAATACCTGAGTTTTTCCAACACATTGGGCAACGACTCGTCCATTTCGGCGGGATTTTGCAAGGGCGAAATGGCAAACAAATCCAAATGATGCACGCCGCCGTCCCAGCCAAAGTCGGTTGACCATGCCAAATTGAACAACGGCATCGAATTACGTTTGGTCAGTAAATCGTTGATGCCGTGGCTCAATGAATGCCCATGTTGGGTAAAACCTGCCGATTGTTGGTGGCAACTCCCGCAACTGACGGTGTTGTCTTTGGAAAGTAAAGCGTCGTAAAAAAGCGTTTTTCCCAACGCAACTCCCGCAGGCGTCAACGGGTTTTCCTGAAACTTATAGACGGGTTCAGGAAAGTGACTTGGTTTGGTAAAAAGCTCCTCTTGACGGTTGCCGCAAAAAGACAACAGCAAAAAGCCAAAAGCAGAGACAACAAGGGTAATTCGGGTGTTCATCTTATTTTTGAATGCCTTCGTATGAAAACATGGAAGCATAATTATCGGCAATTTTAGCCGAATAAGGGCCTGCCATCACCGTCGGATTGGCGGCAAAACTTACGTTTGTAGTGCCCGTAAATAGTTTAGAAACATCGGTAGTGATGCCAAGCGCCACGTTTTTATCAGCTTTGATTTTTACTTTTTCTTTGCCAAAATTCAACGATGCAACTTTAATATTGTTCAACGTTTTCTTGTCGCCCATCCCGCCAAAAAGACCAATGTGGTACAAGAAAATGGGTTCTTTGCGGTTGCCTGTGAGCGGAATTTGGGCGGATGTTCCTTCCATTTTAACAAAAATAT
>JBDHXS010000386.1:0-6683 GCA_039810845.1 Runella sp.
CGAAAATTCACCAACCAGAAAGTTGAGGTAAGAATCAAGGCCAAGTGTTTGAATCAGTTTTCGACATTAACCAGACCACAAACGGTTAAAGTTCTTTCAAATTAACTATGCAACAAAGCCGTCCTACTATGTCAATTATTGAATTATGAGTTCTTATTTAACCTAAGGATTTGGCCGAATCAACATAAATCATTTTCAAAACACAAAACGGTGCGGCGAGCCGTACGACCAATCAAAATGAAAAAATCAATGTCAAGTTTTATGGATGCTGCGCTGACGCGGGCGGAGATGAAGAAGGTCCGGGGGGGGAGTAATGAGCCTGCCTGTAGATATTGGTATGAAATAGAAGGGCAAGGCCGACTTTATAGTACTTATTGGATGAAATCAGGTATTGCTCAGCAAACTGCCTCAAATATCCATATAGCAAATGGTGGATATGCAAATAGGACTGGCTGGTGCTGCGAAAGTTGCCCCTCAAAAATGCCAACCTAACACAAGGTAATATATAATTTAAAAGATTGATAGTTATATCACTGATAGAGTTCTATTGATAAGTGGAAACATATTGGTGGTATACCTATCTACCATAATAAACATTTTTTTCAGGATTCTTACCTGCTACTGAAACCTCTAATTTACAATATTCAATATGTGGAAGGATAGCAATTTTCAATTACTTTGTAGTTTATTTTTTTTAATTTCTAAATCTTGCTTCAAATGCGCTACTATACATTTAATTTGATTTTAATAATAATGATGGCTTGCAGTGGAACATCAGCAGATTCTGAAAATATTGGTGAATTTATCTCTAATTATCAAAGAGATTCAATAATTATATATAATCAAGTGCCTAAAAATAAAATAATTACTTGGCAAATTTTTGACGAATATGGAGATACTGAACCCCCAATTGAATTTACTAATAAAAACGTTGATAGTCAACTTAAATGGATCACTGGACAAACGACAAAATTCATAACGATAGACTTAGACAATCGTAAATCTTTTATGGAAAGAGAGTCTTTTACGGAATTTCTATTGTACCCCAATGAATCTTTAATAGCTTATAAAGATGAGGAAGGTTTTACAAGACTAAAGAATGTTAATGATAGCATAAGAACGAATGAGCTAAATTTTATGGTTAATTTAAAGAAAAATGTAGGTGAAATTTCAGGATTTAGGGGTGTATTTCCAGTAAAAATAAGTATAAATGAGCAAGTAAAATTGGCTACAGAACGATCAAAAAACGCAATAGAATACCTGAGAAATTATGAAAAAACAAAAATAATTAATAATAAATTCAAAAATTACATTACTAATTTTTTTAAATATGACATAATTTATTATAGAATGAGGAATTATTTTTCCCCTTTTATTCCTGAAAAATATAAAATAAATTTCAATCATAGTTTAGTTCCTGCTTACGATACTTTATCTAAAGAATTTAAATGTGATGAGTGTATGGATATTGATAATTACAAAATATCAGCTTTGCTTTATACTAATTACTTATGCTATAAAAAAGGTATAAAAAGTAGTGTATTTATTTTGTATAAGTTAGCTAACGAAAATTTTGAAAATAAAACGAGAGATTATTTATTATTTAAAATTGTTAAAAATCAAATGGATAAAAATGCTCAAGAAAATGGATTTAAATTGCTTATAAATAAATTCTATATAGATTGTAAAAATGAAAAATACGTGTCATATATAAGAAAAAATACCTCGCTTTTAGAGGTGTCAGAAACTTCTTTAAATAATTTTAAATCCTCTATACTTTTGAAAACTAATTCAAATAAAATTACAGTAAATGATTTAATAGAAGCTTCTAAAGCAAAGGTAATTTATATAGACTTGTGGGCATCTTGGTGTTCTCCTTGCATTGCTGAAATGCCAGCTTCTCAACAACTTCAAAAGTCTTATGCAAATAAAGGTATCAATTTTGCTTATATCAGTTTGGATAAAAATCGTATAGCATGGGAAAAGTCAATGTCTCGTATAGGAATTAATCCCCAAGCTAATAGCTATTTATTAGTTAATGATTTTGAATCGGGTTTTGCGAAAGAATTTAAAATTTCTTCTATCCCACGCTATATTCTTATTGGCAAAGATGGGAAAATTATCAACGCTGATGCCCCTCGACCAAGTGATCCCAAAATCAGGCAACTATTTGATGAGTTATTGAAAAAATAGTTTTGTGAATATGAAATCGTTTCCCCAAACATTCCACCAAATCTGGTTAGGTAGTAAACCTATTCCAAGGTCATTGCGTGGTTATGCGCAAACATGGCGAGATAAACACCTACTTTGGGCTTTTGAACTGTGGGATAATGCAAGGAGTAATACACTGGTGCGAGAACGGTATCCACATCTATGGCCTTTGTACATGTCGCTGCCGTATCTCACGCAACGGGTAGATGTCATTAAGTATTTAGTAATGTATGAATTTGGAGGAGTATATATAGATTTTGATTGTGAGTGTCTTAAACCTATAGATAGCTTGCTTACGCATCCCGTTTGTATAGGTTTAGAGCCACGAGATGAGGTTTTACATCGTGAGTTCACGGTTTTTTTAGGGAGTGCGTACATGTCGGCTGAACCTAAACATGAATTTTTTAAAGCGACTATCGCGCGTTGTGAGGAGCAGCTACGCTTGCTTACGCCTCGGTGGGAGGAGTTGGGCAAATATCATTACGTCATGGAAACCACCGGCCCCACGCTTATTAATCGGGTTTATCATGGTTTTGAGGAGAAAGAATGGATAAGGCTCCTGCCGCCGGAACTCATTGGGCCGTTTAGAGGCAGGGAAGCTACGCTGTATCGGGAGAATAAAAAAATGGGTTATGGCGCTGATAAACTGTCGGAAGCATACGCCATCCATCATTTTGTGGGTTCTTGGTTATGAGTAATTTCCCCCACTACCGTCGAGTCGTCGAACCGCGAGTCGTCGAACCGCAACTCGACGCCATGGCCGAAACGTCAGACCGGTACGGCCTAACGTGCTTACGGCTGCCAGATAATTTTTAGACAACTTTCGTTCTGATTTTTTGAGCAGTAACAGTTGTAAACTTACCAAACAGGTGAGAGGCGTGTTGGGTAAGGAGTTTAATTAAAATTCCGCGTATTAGTTCAGTTTCTTGATAATGGTAGCGAAGCAATAAAACACTAACTCCTTGTATATGATGAGCAAAAACCCATTCGCCAAAATCTTTGTCTTCGGTCAAGATGATACGAGGTGGATTTCTGGAAAACTCAATGATAGCAGCGTCATTTATACCCCTTTGCTGTTCGTAGATAGAATAAACATCAATGCCTGCTTGTCTGATGGATTCAATGATAGAATGGTCAATATTTTCATCGGCCAAAATCATGCAACTGAAAGCAGAGAATCATCATTGGCCAGTACATCAGCAGCATATTCAAAAACAGCTTGCAAATGAACAGGGGTGAGGTGTGGGTACATTTTCAGGAGGTCGTCGGCAGTGGCACCTTGCGCCAACTTTCTCAAAACGAGTTCGACAGTTAGCCGTGTTCCTTTCAAAATAGGCTTTCCGAGCATAATTCGATGGTCTGTAACGATATATTGCGCGTAATGTTCCATGGTTTCTTTTTTACAAAGATAATTCTTTTCATCATTTATGTCTAAAAAATTCCCCTTCTATCGTCGAATCGTCGAACCGCAACTCGACGCTATGGCCGAAACGTCGGACCGCAGGAATGCCTGCCTGGTGCGAGGAAACGTCCGTCCGACCCATCTGCTTACGTTTGTCAGCCAAATAATAATAAGCATTTGAAATCCTTCCCTTTTTATAAGCAACTCGACGCCATGGATTGTGGTCCCACCTGTCTTAGGATGGTGGCTAAGTACTATGGGCAGAGCTACGGCATACAGCCGTTACGGGCGGCGGCGGAGATAGGAAAAGAGGGCGTAAATCTGTTGGGTATTGCCCAAGCCGCCGAAAGCATCGGTTTCAAAACGTTGGGCCTAAAAGTCACCCTCCAAAAATTATTGGAAGAAGCCCCGCTACCGTGCATTGTACACTGGGGGCAAAATCATTTTGTGGTGGTACAGCCCCCTTACCCCCAATGGGGGAAAAACTTATTTCGTAAAAATTCCCTTATTGGGGGTAAAGGGGCTTGGGTTCACGTTGCTGACCCTGCCGCCGGGCTGATTACCTATACCCGTGAAGAATTTGAAAGAAAATGGGCTACTACCATAGCCGATGGTGAAAAAGTAGGAGTTGCTTTGCTTCTGGAACCTTCTCCAAAATTCTTTAGCCCCCTGGCCCCCAATGGGGGAACAAACATTCCCCCATTGGGGACCAGGGGGCTTGGATTTGACTACCTCTTTGGCTACCTATGGCGCTACAAAGGCCTGATTTCACAGTTGGGATTGGGCTTATTGGTTGGCAGTATTCTGCAACTGGTGTTACCCTTTCTCACGCAGTCAGTAGTGGATGTGGGCATTCAAACGCGCAATCTGCATTTTATTACCCTTGTATTGACCGCGCAGGTGATGCTGTTTGTAGGGCGGGTATCGGTGGACTTTATTCGGTCGTGGGTGTTGATTCACATCAGTACCCGCATCAATCTGAACATCTTATCGGATTTTCTCACGAAGTTACTCAAACTACCACTTTCGTTTTTTGATACTAAACTCACGGGCGATATTCTCCAACGCATCGGCGATCATCATCGTATCGAGCAATTTTTGACGGGGACATCGCTCAATACGCTGTTTTCACTCTTTAATTTGGTCGTTTTCAGCGTTGTACTGGCGTATTACAACTTGTCTATTTTCGGAGTATTTTTGATTGGGAGCGTATTGTACGCGCTGTGGGTAACGATTTTTTTGCGGTACCGCAGGCAACTGGACCACAAACGCTTTGCGTTGGCTTCTCAAAACCAAAGCAGCCTGATTCAGCTCATTACGGGAGTGCAGGAGATAAAATTGAACAATGCGGAACACCTCAAACGCTGGCAATGGGAGAATTTGCAGGTACGGCAGTTTAAACTCAGCATGAAAGGGCTGGCCTTGGGCCAATACCAACAGGCAGGGGCACTGTTTCTGAACGAAGGAAAAAACATTGCCATTACTTTTTTGGCCGCCACGGCCGTGGTTAACGGTCAAATGACGTTGGGAGGCATGATGGCGTTGCAGTACATCATCGGGCAATTGAACAGCCCCGTGGAGCAGTTGGTGCAGTTTATGCAGCAGTGGCAGGATGCGCAGATAAGTTTGGAACGATTGAATGAGATTCATGAGTTGGAAGATGAAAGCCCCCAAACCCCCGATGGGGGCTTCAATGCGACTGTTAAAGCCCTCTCCGGTAGTTTGGGACGGTACGCCGCGCGGGCTGGGCTGGGGATTCGTAATCTTACTTTCGCCTATCCGGGGGCAGGAAACGAACCGGTGTTAAAAAATATTAATTTACACATCCCCGCAGGGAAAATGACGGCAATCGTAGGGACGAGCGGAAGCGGTAAAACGACGTTGTTGAAATTATTGCTTCGCTTTTACTCACTTCAAAAAGGCGAAATTACTCCCCCATTGGGGGCTGGAGGGCTTCGTCAATGGCGCAGTCAATGCGGAACGGTATTACAGGACGGATTTATTTTTTCTGATACCATCGCCAACAACATTGCTGTAGGCGACGAAGTACCAAATATTCCAAAACTGTTACACGCCGTAAAAGTGGCAAATATTCAGTCGTTTATTGAGGAGTTACCGCTGGGTTATAATACAAAAGTCGGAGCAGAAGGCAGTGGGATTAGCCAAGGGCAAAAACAACGGTTGCTCATTGCCCGTGCTGTTTATAAAAACCCGGATTATTTGTTCTTTGACGAGGCTACCAATGCCCTTGATGCAAATAACGAAAGCATAATCATGCGAAACTTGGAGGAGTTCTTTAAGGACGGTCCGACAGGTCGGAGGACTGTGGTAGTAGTGGCGCACCGTTTGAGTACGGTCAAAAATGCCGATCAAATTGTCGTATTGGAAAAAGGAGAAATTGCAGAAATCGGTACGCACGCAGAACTGGTACATCGGCGTGACAAGTATTTTGAATTGGTGAGCAATCAGTTGGAATTGACAGAATAGCCTCAGCCTCCCGACCTCCTTTTCCAAGTGGAGAGGGAGGAGAGCTTTGAACGTATATTATACATGAAAGAGATAAACCCAATATCACCCGAAGAACTGAAACACAATACCGGAGGCCGTGCCAATGAGACTGCTACACCTCCCCAACAGGGGGAGGCCGGGTGGGGGTTAGTGGGGTTACGCAGTTCCGAAGTCAACGAAGTGCTGAGCCAGCCGCCGTCATGGTTGGTACGTTGGGGCATTACCGTTTTTTTCTTTGTGTTGTTGATTTTGCTGGGCGTGAGTTGGTTTGTGGAATACCCTGATTTGGTCAAAGCGAATTTGCGCGTGGTGGCTGTCAATTTTCCGAAGGCGGTCAATGCCAAAAGCGAAGGGGTAGTGATGAAACTGCTTGTCAAAGACGGAATAAAGGTAACGCAGGGGCAACGGCTGGCGTATCTGGAAAGTACCGCCAACCCGGAAGAAGCCTTGGGGTTGGATGAAGTAGTAAATAAGTTGGTTAAATTAGGCACCGCCGGCGATTTGGAAAGCATTCATAAAGTGACCATTCCATTGTATTTTCAATTGGGAGAGCTTCAAAAAT
>JBDHXS010000387.1:0-6668 GCA_039810845.1 Runella sp.
ATAAAAAAAGTGAAGGATAAAGCTATACAGAGCCTTATCCTTCACTTTGCTTTTTCATTCGTTTTTATTCAGCTGCGCTTTCGAGCAAGTTCTTAAATTTCTTAGCATTAAGAACATCTGACGATTGCGGATATTTTTCGATAAGATCGCTATATATTTCAATAGCTTCAGTATTTTTCTTTGCTTTTTCGTAAGCAATTCCCAATTTAATCATGTAAGAGGGGGTAAAATAAGCGTTAGGTTTGTAATCAACGGCTTTTTGGTAATAGCTGATGGCTTCCTCGGCGTTGTTTTTTTCCATGTAAGCGTCCCCAATCAAAGAGTAGGCACGTGCTTGAACCAACAAATCAGATGAGCTAAATGATTTTAAGCGCTCGATGGCTTCATCAAATTTGCCTTGCTTTAATAAAGTAGCTCCTGCATAAAATTGAGCTAAATTGCCAGCAGGTGCTGCACCATACTCGTCAGCGATGTTTAATAGACCTGGATTACCGCCGCTTCCTTTCAAAGCTTTGTTTAAAGAGTCTGCTTCAAAAGCAAATACTGGGCTAAACAAAGCGGCTTGGGCTTGCTCATCTTGGCTACTGACGTACCAGTTATAGCCAAACCATCCCGCTAAAGCGGCTACGATTACCCCGCCTACTATGTAGAGAATTTTACGATTCTTTTCGAGGCCTTTTTCAAACTTGGTCAACTCTCCTGCTAAACCCTCTGGGCTCTCTAAAAACTCTAGCCCTGAATCTGTGTCTTTATTGCTCATTACCATTGATTTTCAAATTGGACTGCAAAATTAGGAAAACTCTTGAAACTCAAAAAGAACTATTTTATTTTTTACTTATTTTGATGAATTGATTTGTTATCATTTAGGTGACTATACACTATGTATTAAGTTTTTCAGCTGCAACAAAGATGCCAAATCGTCATTTTTTAAAATTATTAGGATTGGGTAGATTCTTTTCTAAACCAACGTCTTAGTTTTTGCCAAACCGAACGCTTAGGCTTGCTATCGGCATAATAGCCATTTGATTTGCCATAGTGCTCATAGGTGTATTTATAGTTGTAGCCGTAGCCTTTTGACGCATAATAAGATGCTGGGGCTAAGGTTGCGTATAAATCATCTTTGTAAAAATCATTGACAATGACCCCTACCGATTTAAGATCTAACTCTTCAGTCATTTGATCGGCCAGTAAATAGGCTTCTTTGCTTGAGTAGAGCCAACGAATGATAAAGATAACTAAGTCACTTTTTTTTAGAAGCGGAATATTGTCAGAAACAAGACCGATGGGGGCTGTATCTATCAAGACGTAATCGTATCGCGTTTGAGTATCGCTAATCATCGCCTCAAAACGCTCATTCTGAATAAGCTCTGTAGGATTAAATGGGACAGGCCCTGAGGGAATGTAGTCAAGATTTTTAATGACTGAATGTTGAACTATTTTTTGATAATCATCCACTTTTCCTGCCAGATAACTACTGAGTCCTACTTTGTTGTTATTATTAAAAAAACGGTGGATTTTAGACCTACGTAAGTCAGAAGCAATAATAAGTACTTTTTTGCCAACTTTGGTTAGAGAAGTTGCCAAATTCAGGGTTACAAAGGATTTGCCTTCTCCCGAAAGTTCAGAAGTGATTACCAGTAATTTACTCTTATTGTGGGGAGACTCGGCCAAAAAACTAAGGTTGGTTCTAATACTATTGATAGATTCTGAAAAAAGTGAGCGATTTTCTAAAAAATGCAGGAGGTCTTTTTCATTGTTATGAATTTTTTCGGGGTATCGCTGAATAAGACCTAATAGATTAACTCGTGGGTTTTGGCCTATTTTTATAATTTCAGTAAACTTATTATTCAGAAAACGTACCAAAAAGATAGAACCTACGCCAATAATCAAGCCCAAAATGAGGCAAACCATAAAAATACGTACTCCCTGTGGGTAAATCTTATAAGCATAAGTTCGGTTCAGAACCGTAAAAGAAGGAAGCATCCCAGCTTTGACAATGGAAGTCTCAATTTCTTTATTGATGAGAAGAAGGTATATTTTTTCGTTGACATCTCGGTCATTTTGAAGATAACCTAGTTCTCTTTCCACCGAGGGCAAGGTATTCATACGGCTTTTAAGTAGGCTCAGATTTTGGTTAATGATATTTAGTGTGCTTTCATTTTTTTGTCGCTGCACTTTAATATTACTCAAAATCTGTTCTCTTATTCGTTCAATTTCATCGTCAGCGGCTTTGACGACGGGATTGTTGACACTTAAATTTTTTCCTACAATAAATGCTTTTCTATCTAATATCAATCGGTTGAGGTCACCTACCAGTCGTAGAAGCACGCCATCGCTGTTTACATCTAAACCGATGCTGCCTACATTGATGGGTTCAAAACGATTGGTAAGGCTTTGTTCCAAAAGGTTGATATACGCCTTCTGAATTTCCAGTGTATTTTTTTGAGTTTCAAAGCCCGTCATCTGCCCCATGACATCGTTCATGGAAACTTGCAGATTAGGAACTGATTTTCTCTGTTTATAGATTTCTAATTCGGAAGAAGCTTTTTGTAATGCAGAAGAATAAATTTTGATTTGTTCTTGAATAAAATTGATAGTAAGGTTAGAAGAACGTTTCTTTTGGCCCAGATTATATTCTTCATACGATTCGATGAGCTTTTGTAAAAAATCTTGGGTAAATAGCTGATTATTATAGGTAAAAGAAACATTTAATATAGGTAGATTTTGTTCTTCTTCTGTTACATGGATTTGGTCATCTAATGCACTTCTGATTTCGTTGAGGTCATTATAGATAAAAAGATAGTCTCGCGATAGTCGTTCTACGGAATTGATGCTAAACGATAGGCCATTGACAGAAATAAGAGTGTCCTTAGAAAGATTAAAACTTAAAACTTCGGTTTCGTCTTCTGTTTTATAGGTAATAATGCCGTTTTTCTTGATTTCAAATAAGCCATATTTATACTTGCTTGCATCGTAGGAGATGATTTGGGCCGTAAAAGGCTTATAGGGATAGACATCCTCGCGGCGAAAAGTAGATTCCCAGTAAAAAGTAAAAGGGTAGTTAAGTTTTTTGATGGCACCGTTAATCACTTCTTCTGATTGAATAACAAACCGCTCGGTCAGGTATTCTTGACCCGCATCAGGTTGAATTAGTTGATTTAGCTCATCCAGTTCTGTTTGTTTTTCATTGTAACGCAACACAACATCGGCTACATAGCGAGGGTTGGCTATTTGTAAAAAAATGAAGCATCCGCCTAATGTTAACACTAACGCACCCACTATCCAATACCAACGACTCCAGAGTACCTTAAATATGCGCTTGATGTCAATATCAGCCGATATTTCTGTGTATCTATCCTGCGTTTTATTCCAATTCACATTTTGCATAGAAGCTGCTGACTGATGTTTTTACCCCAAATGGTTGAGCAAAGGTAATTGTTGTAATTTGTCAAAGTGTGGATTTCTGGCCAATTCGTTCAATTTCTGCAAATGACGCAGGCTGTGGGCATCGCTTCCTACGGCATCAATATAATCAGCTTCTAGCAACTCTACGGCTGCCCGACGTTCTGCCGAACCATAATGCCCTGTGATTGATAATAAGTTCAATTGGAAACATACTCCGCGATTTTTCCACTTTTTCCACTCTTGAGCCTTACCGTGCCAGTAGCGGTATCGTTCGGGATGAGCCAATAAAGGGGTATAGCCTTTGCGCTGCAATTTTTCTACCAATTTTGCTGCCCATAAGGTGGGCGATTGCATCGGAAATTCAAAAAGTATGTACTGATTTTCAATAGGCAAAAGTTGGTCTTGTTCAATTAATTGCAGGAAATTTTCATCAGCAAAATATTCTGCAGAAGCTTCCAAAACTATGGGCAATTGGTGAGTTGTAATCAGTTGTTGTACTTTACTTTGTGCCTCTGTGATTGATTCCTTTGTATTTTTGAAATAATCGACTCTTACATGAGGGGTAGCTACGATTTTTTTTATCCCCAATCTGACATATTCCTTTAGCATCTCTAAACTATGGTCTTCATTTGGAGAGCCATCGTCTATTCCTGGCAATAGGTGACAATGCCAGTCGCTTTCAATAGACCCTAACGAAAAGGGTAGATTGGATTTAGGGGTTTTATGCTTAAAAAAAGAAAACATAATCTAACGGAAAGCTAGGTATAGGCTCAATACAACAGCCAATGCGTTGAGTCCAATGGCAATAGGCGATAAAATACTTGCTACACGTTGGTTTTTGATGGTACGAATGCTACCCTTAGACGGAGGGATAAAGACATAATCCCCATCAAATACGGGAATATTGGCTATGGCAGGGTCGCCCAGATTACGAATATCGAAATTTACCTCTTGTTGGATTCCTGAACGAGTACGAATGAGTTTGATGGTACGGTCTGCACTACCAAAGTCAATGCCTCCTGATAGTGCGATGACTTCACCAAGCGTAAGTTTCTCATTTTCAAGTGTAATCATTCCCTGCCGAGCTACTGACCCAAGCACCCGAATACGAAGATTAGTGATTTCGAGGTCAAAAACGGGGTCGTTTATCAGATTTTGGTAACGTTTTTCAATTTCGGCTACGGCTTCTGCTTTCGATAAGCCTGCTACTTTTACCCGGCCTATTGGCGGGAGAATAATTTGCCCAAAACGATCAACGATTATTTCATAAGAAGAGGCTCCAATTTGTCCTGATGCCATAGGAGATGTTCCTACGCTAAGATTACCAGCCTGAGGGTAAATGGTTTCTAAAGCATTAAGACTGCGAATCCGAAGGCGGTCGCCTGCTTTGATGCGATATATGGTTGTATCTAAAGGTACTACAAAACGATTTGTGATAACCGTCTCAGAAATTTTTGTACTGTCAGAACCCTTAGTTTGTCCCCAAAGTTGAGTACAAACTAAAAAGAATAGGAGAATAAAACGCATAGCAGAAAAGTAGAAGAGGATTAACCTCGAAACAAAAATACGTAAATTGCTTGCTCGACCAAAATAAGCGTAGAATGCTAAAGCCTTTCTATAATCAATATCTTATCGAAGCAGGACTCGACGAAGTAGGGCGGGGCTGTTTGGCAGGCCCTGTGGTGGCAGCGGCGGTCATATTGCCTAAAGATTACAAAAACGCTTTATTGAATGACTCCAAGCAGCTCAATAAAGCTCAACGAAATCAGCTTCGCGCCGAAGTTACAGAAGTAGCCTTGTCTTGGGCCATTGCCGAAGTGTCTAACGAAGAAATAGATAAAATCAACATTCTGAATGCCAGTTTTTTGGCTATGCACCGAGCTGTTGACAAATTATTGATTCTTCCAGAGCATTTGCTGGTCGATGGAAATCGTTTTACTCCTTATCCGTTTGTCCCTCATACGTGTATCGTTAAAGGAGATACCAAATTTATGAGTATAGCCGCGGCATCGGTGTTGGCCAAAACGTATCGAGACGACCTGATGGAGCAATTGGCCGTTGAATTTTCTCACTACGGTTGGGAGCAAAACGCAGGCTATCCTACAGCTTTGCACAGGGCAGGAATCCGTGAATTTGGCCCTTGCCGCCATCATCGGATGTCTTTTCAGTTGTTGTGATGAGAGAGCAGCAGTCAATTTTTGCGAATGATATAAAATGCTTATTTTTGTTTAAATCCATAAAAAATAATACCAATGGGCTCAGTATATGCAGAGGTTGAACTAATCAATAGTGATGATTTAGGCATGGCACGACGATATATTATCGGCGAAGACGAAGTAAAGCGAATGACGATTAATATACTTGTAGATACAGGAGCATATAACCTTTGTATTAACGAAACAATACAAGAGCAATTAGATTTGCCATTTATTGAAAAACGAAAAGCCCAGCTTGCGAATGGACATGTTGAAGAATATAATGTGGTAGGCCCTATCGTACTGAAGTTTAAAAATAGGCGTACAGTTTGTAATGCAATGGTTTTAATTGGAGATAGTGAACCTTTGTTGGGAGCTATACCCTTAGAAGATATGGATGTTTTGATACATCCTGCGCGTCAAGAATTAATAGTTAACCCAGACCACCCATATTATGCACAGATGAAGTTGAAATAGTGGCTTCCTTGCTTTTATCGGAGTCGCGTCCGACAAAGACGATATTTGACACAACCTATTTCGTTGTATTCTGTCGCCGCCTGTTGTTGTGGTTTGCTTTTAATCAGAGTCGCTCGACCAATGTTTTAACGATATTTGACACAACCAGCTTTGGTTATACGTGCGCCACTTTGAAGTTGTGGTTTGCTTTCATCGGAGTCGCGTTCGACAAAGTGCTTTAACGATATTTGACACAACAGAAAGGTATGTGAGGCTTTGACATCGGTAGTTGTGGTTTGCTTTCAAAAAGTGCTTTAACGATATTTGACACAACTACGAACAAAAGATTTTGGACGGTTGATGTGTTGTGGTTTGCTTTCAAAAAGTGCTTTAACGATATTTGACACAACGTGGAAACGCAAAGATGGAAGAAGGCGCTTGTTGTGGTTTGCTTTCAAAAAGTGCTTTAACGATATTTGACACAACCTCCTTTAGAATTTGGAAGACTTGCTTCATTGTTGTGGTTTGCTTTCAAAAAGTGCTTTAACGATATTTGACACAACACTGATATGCAAATGTATAAAGTCGTAGTGTTGTGGTTTGCTTTCAAAA
>JBDHXS010000388.1:0-6651 GCA_039810845.1 Runella sp.
AAACGAAGTAGTCAAGGCTGTGAGTGCCGAGTCTGAGCTGGCATAAGTAGCAGCAGTAATTCCAATTAAAAACGTAATGGCCACGACCAAACCCGCTGTTCCCTCATTGACGCCAAAATGGTTGAGTGCCAACATTGGATACAACTCATCTGTACGGGCAGGAAGAGGAATGTTTTTGGTTTGGGCGTAGAAGTACAGCAAAACACCCAAGCTCATAAACATCAGGTTCACAAAAGTGAGCGTAATCGTAAACCAAAACATATTTTTCTGGGCCTCACCGATGTTCTTACAGGTCAGGTTTTTTTGCATCAGGTCTTGATCCATACCCGTCATGGTAATGGCAATAAACGCCCCCGACAAGAATTGTTTCCAGAAATACTTATTGTCTTTGGGGTCGTCGAAAAAGAAAATGCGTGAGTATTCACTGTCCGAAATCGCCGAAACCATGCCTCCAAAAGAATAGTCTAACTCATTGGCTACCAAATAAATGGTCAAAGCCACTGCCGTCACCAAAAAGGTAGTTTGAAGGGTATCCGTAACGATGATGGTTTTTACGCCTCCTTTGAAGGTATAAACCCAAATTAAGGCAATCGTAATCAGAACCGATACTTCAAACGGAATACCGAGGCCATTGTACATGGCGAGTTGAAGCACTTGGGCGGCTACATATAAACGAACTGCCGAGCCGAGCGTGCGCGAAAGCATGAAAAAAGCCGAGCCTGTTTTGTACGCCCAAAAACCAAAGCGTTGTTCCAAGTAGGTATAAATTGAGACTAAATTGAGTCGATAATACAAAGGCATCAGCACCGTTCCGATGAAAATATAGCCCAAGATATACCCCAAAACTACCTGAAAATAAGAAAATTGAATCTTTCCGACAGCACCTGGAACTGAGATAAATGTAACACCTGACAGCGATGTCCCAATCATGGCAAATGCCACCAAAAACCACGGAGATTGTTTGTTGGCTGTAAAGAAAGTATTGGTATCAGCACCTTTAGAGGTATAAAACGATACCACAATCAAAACAGCAAAATAAATGACGAGAATAGTGAGGGCAACGAAAGGGCTCATGGGTTAGAATACGGTTAAAACTTTTTTACATTTTGCAAACCTATAAGGATTTTCGTAAATTTGTTATATCCATTCATTAACTATACAAATCTTTGCCCAATGCAACTGTTTGAGATGCCTGAAATTGACGTATTAGAGAAAATAGAAGAAAAAGTAATTGAGACTGAACTTTATAGCTTGGTCGTTTTCAACGATGAAGTAAATACGTTTGATTGGGTCATTGAAACCCTCATGGATGTGTGTGATCACACGCCCGAACAAGCCGAGCAATGCACTATCATCATCCATTATAAAGGCAAATGCCGCGTAAAAAATGGGTCTTGGGAAGAGCTTGTTCCCATGCGTCAGGCAATATGTCGGCGAGGGATTTCGGCAGAGATACTTCAATAATTTTGCCTTTTACCCCAAATTAAATCATCCAAACAACGCCTTTAACTCGGTAGCATCCGCTGGTTTCATACGACCAGCGAGTACTAAACGCAGCTGCCGACGACGCAACGCGCTGTCAAATAATTGTTTTTCCTCTTCGGTTTCTACAATGACGGGCGACACTTCAATAGGGCGACCACTTTGATCCACGGCCACAAAAGTATAAAATGCCGAGTTGGTATGAATAGCTGCTTCGCCCGCCGAGATATTTTGAGCGCTTACTTTGATATGCACCTCCATTGACGACGTGAAAGCCCGCGTTACTTGGGCTTCAAAAGTGACAATATTTCCGAGTTTAATGGGTTCTGCAAAAGAGACATTATCCACCGATGCGGTAACTACCGTACGATGCGCGTGTTTTTGGGCTGTAATGGCCGCACATATATCCATCCAGTGAAGCAGTCGTCCTCCCATGAGGTTGTTGAGGGTGTTGGTATCATTGGGCAATACCATTTCGGTCATAATAGTGTGTGAATCAGTGGCTTTTTTGGGGAGAGGCATAAAATAAATGAGGAATTATGAATGAAGAATTATGAATATAGGCAGAATTTTGCGATAAATGAAGGGCAAAATTAATTCTAAAGTCGCAATCTGCAACCTTCCGAACCAATTCGAGGTAATGTCTGTTATTTTGATGTCCAAACAAAACTGAAATATGAGTCAATTTATGGTCGAATTTATTCTCCCCGACGAAATGACGGAGGAGTTCATAGCAAAAATTCCTCGTCAACGTTTAAAAATCAATCAGTTGATGGAAAAAGGTAAAATCACGGCCTACTCACTCTCTGTTGACCGTACTAAGCTTTGGTGTGTTCTGAAGGCCGAAACCGAATTTGATGTAATGGAAATCATTTCTGAATTTCCGTTGATTGATTTTATGCGCCCCACCATCACCGAATTGATGTTCAACAACACAGCCACCGCTGTGAAGCTACCAATGTTTTCGTTGAATTAACTACTACATTTCAACGCAACATTACTACATTTGAGGAAAAATTGCAGCTGTGACCCCTTCCGAAGTATTTGCCCAACGCCAAACTGTTTTCCTCCAACAAGCCGAAGTATTCCAACGTCGTTATAGCCAACTTTCAACGGCCCGTCTTTTCATCTTTCTTGCAACCATTGCGCTGGTTTGGGGATTATATCGCATGGATTCAGCCGTTGCGCTACTGACGGGTATTGTGGGTTTGATTGGTTTTGCGATTGTTTTAAGAAAACACCAAACAACGGCTCGCCAACGTGATTTATATCGCTCTCTTGTAGCAATCAATAAAGACGAAGTAGCACGCCTTTCGCTGCATTTTTCTCGAACCGAAACAGGAGAAATGTTTGCTGTTAAAAACCATGCTTATTGCAACGATTTAGACGTTTTTGGACCACATTCACTCTTTAGACTGTTGAATCGCGCTCATACGCGAATAGGGATGAAAACATTAGCAGAATGGCTACTCAACCCCGCCGACCCTATTGAAATCACGGTTCGACAATTGGCTATTTCTGAGCTTACTCCCCTACTCGATTGGCGACAAGATTTTGAAGCAATTGCCCATCTGGAAAAGCAAATTGCAGAACCAACTGATTTTTTACAACACTGGCTCCAAGCAGGCCGAAACGAATCCATTGCTCGTTGGAAGCACCTGCGATGGTTGCCCATTTTGACCATTTCGGGTATTATAACCGCTTTTTTGGGTTTAATTCCGTGGGTTGTAGTCGTTCTTTTCTTGGGTTTCCACGGTTTTATCTTAGGCAAACTCAATGCTTCAGTCAAGGCGTATGCCGAGCAATCGCAAGGAATTGTGGAAACCCTTAAAGCTTTTTCGGCTTTGCTGGAAAAAATTGAGAATCAAGTCTTTACGTCTGCCAAATTACGCCAATTACAAAGTCAGTTGAAAGATTCGGCAACCGCCTCCAGAAGTATTCAACAATTGGCTTCTGTAACCGACAACCTCAATTTTCGACTAAACCCCTACTTTATGCTGGCGATTGGGTTGCCTACACTCTGGGATTTGCAGTGGATGACAAAACTGGAAGATTGGAAACATACACATCGCCACCATTTGAAAGTTTGGCTTAATGTACTGGGAGAAATAGAAACTCTGGGCAGTTTAGCAGGCTTTGCTTATGCCAATCCATCCTATCCTTTTGCCGAAATTTCACCTAAAGATTTTTACCTCAAAACTACCCAAGTGGGGCATCCGTTGATTCCCGTTGAGAAACGCGTTAGCAACGATTTTGAACTCAATAAAGTAGGACAAACAACCATTATCACAGGGTCAAACATGTCGGGAAAGAGTACTTTTTTACGCACTTTGGGTGTCAACACCGTACTTGCCTTGTCGGGTTCGGTGGTCTGTGCAGAAACGTTTTCATGCTCAATTGTACGAATTTTTACCAGTATGCGTACCCAGGATTCTTTGGAAGAAAATACCTCATCGTTTTATGCCGAACTGAAACGTCTGCAATCGTTGCTTCAATTGGCAAAGTCTTCAGGAATACCCGTGTTTTACTTTTTAGACGAAATCCTCAAAGGAACCAACTCTACTGACCGTCACCGCGGAGCCGAGGCACTCATCAAGCAATTACATTTATTGAATAGTTCGGGTTTTGTTTCCACCCACGATCTGGAACTAGGGCAAATGGCGACAGAACACAATTTTGTCCATAATTACAGTTTTTACTCTACTTTTTCGGACGGGAAACTTCATTTTGATTACCACTTACAAGCAGGTATTTGTCGCGAATTCAATGCAACCGCCCTTATGCAACAAATTGGGATTGAAATTCTCTAGACGCCATCAAAAACTGTCTATTGGCTCATACCTCCGTCTATCATTTCCAGTTTTCGATCGGCCAAGGCAGCAAGGTGTTCATTGTGGGTCACAATCACGAAAGTTTGATTGAGTTCGTGGCGTAGTCGAAAAAAAAGTTGGTGAAGTTCCTCTGCATTGCGCGAATCTAAATTGCCGCTGGGTTCGTCAGCAAAAATAAGATCTGGGTCATTTATCAAAGCACGGGCTACTGCCACGCGCTGTTGTTCCCCACCTGAAAGCTGCGATGGCAAATGATGGAGGCGCTCTTTTAGCCCCAACATTTCCAACAACTCCCCTCCTTTTCTCTTCACTTCTGCTTCCTGAGTTCTGGCGCCAATAAACCCTGGCATACATACATTTTCGAGGGCTGTAAATTCAGGGAGTAAGTTGTGAAACTGAAAAACAAAGCCAATTCGTTGATTACGAAAAGTAGCCAATTCTTTTTCTTTAAGTGCAAACACGTCGGTTTCACCAATAAACACTTGCCCAGAATCAGGGCGGTCGAGCGTACCCAAAATATGCAACAAGGTGCTTTTTCCCGCCCCTGAAGCTCCTACAATCGTTACTAACTCGCCCTTGGCTATCTCTAAATTAATTCCTTTCAAAACAGGTAAATTTCCGTATTTACGAACAATCTGGCGAGCTCTCAGCATACTTAGTCAGTTGAAGTTGAAAAGGCAAAGATTAGAAAAGTTAAGAACTTAGACAAAGTCACGTATTTTAAAAATAGACAATTAACCATAATGTCAATACATTCGTTGAATAATCCTTAAAATAGC
This sequence comes from Runella sp., assembly GCA_039810845.1. Taxonomy (GTDB): domain Bacteria; phylum Bacteroidota; class Bacteroidia; order Cytophagales; family Spirosomataceae; genus Runella. The sequence goes on from JBDHXS010000388.1 coordinate 5,093, forward strand.
CACCTAAATTTTGTTTTTAATAAAGTTTGAAGGACATTCACTAAATATAGCTATACAATCTATTTAAGAAAACTATGCCGTCTTAGATAATAACCTAAATGTTGTTAATTTAGCATAAACTCTGACAAAATGCAGCATATCATCATTATTGGCAATGGAATCAGTGGCGTAACTGCCGCTCGGCATATCCGAAAATTGGCAAATCACCGCATCACTATCATTTCGGGAGAAACCGATTTTTTCTTTTCTCGAACAGCCCTCATGTATATCTATTTGGGCCATATGAAATTTGAACATACCAAACCCTACGAAGATGATTTTTGGGCGAAAAATCGGATTGAGCTGAAACGAGCTTGGGTAGAAAAAATAGATTTTGCACAAAAAAAACTTCACTTAAACAATGAATCACAGGCTTTTAGCTATGATAAGCTGATTCTTGCGTTGGGTTCTATCCCCAACAAATTTGACTGGAAAGGGCAAGATTTAAAAGGAGTACAAGGGCTGTATAGTTATCAGGATTTAGAAAACTTAGAGGCATTATCTCCTCACATTAAGAAAGCGGTCATTGTGGGTGGTGGACTCATTGGCGTAGAATTGGCGGAAATGCTTCATTCGAGAGGAATCAACGTGACGTTTCTTGTCAGAGAAAATAGCTTCTGGAATCAGGTACTACCGCCCGAAGAATCGGCTATGATTAACCGCCATATTCTCCAAAATCACATTGAGTTACGTTTGTCGAGTGAGTTAGACGAAATTATAGGCGACGAAAACGGCCAAGTAAAAAGTATCAAAACCAAGTCAGGCGAAATCATTGATTGTCAGTTTGTAGGGCTGACTGTTGGCGTAAGCCCTAACATCGCTTCACTGCGTGATTCTTTTCAACAAGGTAGTCTTGAAACCCAGCGGGGCATTTTGGTAAATGAGTTTTTGGAAACAAACATGCCCGATGTATATGCTATTGGCGACTGCGCTGAACACCAAAACCCACCCACAGGCAGAAGAGCAGTCGAACAAATTTGGTACACGGGCCGAATCATGGGTGAAACCGTAGCCCAAACCATCTGCAATCGTCCAACGGCTTATTCGCCTGGGGTCTTTTTTAATTCAGCCAAATTTTTTGACATCGAATACCAAACTTACGGGCAAGTACCTGCACGATTACCGACGGATGAAAGTACTTTTTATTGGGAACACGATTCTGGGGAAAAGTGCATCCGAATCAACTATAACACTCAAATCCAATCTGTTACTGGAATAAATACTTTTGGAATAAGAATGAGGCACGAGGTTTGGGACAGATGGCTATCCGCTGGTAAATCCATTGACTATGTACTTGAAAACTTACCCCAAGCCAATTTTGATCCTGAGTTTTTAAAACAATATGAGGAAGAAATTATTGAACAATACAATAAAGAAAAGGGGGAAAGAATGAGACTAAAAAGAAAAAAAGGTATTTTTTACAATATTGAACATAATGGTTATAAGTTTATTGTTTTAACTAATTCAGGAGCTACAAATTACAAACTAATGGGGGTAAATGTTTTAGAAAATTATAGAAA
>JBDHXS010000389.1:5000-6637 GCA_039810845.1 Runella sp.
AAGCCCATCCATCACCACCAATGATCCAAACAGATTTTTTACTTAAATAATCAGACAGAAATTCCAGATCTCTTGATTTATCAGAATCAATATTTTTTAATTTACTTTTCAGTTCTTCTATATTATTCCATTGCTGTTCTTTATCAGCATCTGATATTTGCGGATTTGATGTAAGCTTATCATACAAGTCAATGCCTATTTGTTCTTTATGCTCTTCCAAAAGGGCAAAAGCACTTTCTGTCTTTTTATTAGTAGCTAATCTTAATCCAAGACCAAATTCAGCATTATCTTCAAATAATGAATTTGCCCAAACCGGACCTCTTCCTTTTGAATTTACTGTGTATGGAGTTGTAGGCAAATTACCACCATAAATAGAAGAACAACCAGTTGCATTTGCAATAATCAGTTGATCACCATATAATTGAGTCAATAATTTAATATATGGTGTTTCTCCACATCCTGCACATGCCCCTGAAAATTCAAATAGTGGTTCAAGGAACATTGCACCTTTCATTGTGGCTGAATTAATTTCTTTCCTGTCATACCATGGCAATTTTTTATCAAAAAATTCCCAATTAATTTGTTCTACTTCTGTGACTTCAAGTTTATCTACCATATTAATGGCTTTATATTCAGGGTTTTCTTTACTGACTGCAGGACAAACTTCAACACATAATTTGCAACCTGTGCAGTCGAGGACTGAAACCTGAAGAGTATAAGCATCATTTTCTTTGCTAAAAGGTCTTCCAATTGGTGCTACATGTTTCAAGGTAACCGGTGCATCAGCCAATAAAGATTTATCATACACTTTAGCCCTAATTACAGCGTGAGGACAAATTGAAATACATTTATTACATTGAGTACAAAGTTGAGGATCCCAAACTGGTACCTGATCTGCAATATCTCTTTTTTCAAATCTAGTAGTGTTAGTAGGGAAAGTACCATCAACAGGGAAAGCACTAACTGGAAGCATATCACCTTTTCCGGCAATAATTTCACCCAGTACCTGTCTTACAAAATCTGGTGCATCTCCATAAATAGGAGGTAATAATTTCTGATCGCTTGTAATATTTTTAGGATAATCTACTTCAAACAAATTAGCTAAAGCAGTGTCAACAGCTTTATAATTCATTTCAACTACTTTATCACCTTTGTGACCATACGACTTTTTGATAGAATCTTTTATTTTTTGAATTGCTTCTTCTTTAGGTAAAATACCTGAAATAGCAAAGAAACAAGTTTGAAGCAAAGTATTTGTCCTTTTTCCAAGTCCTAATTGAATAGCAACTTTTGTGGCATCAATTAAATAGAATTTTACATCATTTTTAATAATTTCTTCCTGAACCAATTTAGGCAATTTATCCCAAATTTCTTCTTTTGTATAAGGAGAATTCAATAAGAAAGTACCACCTTTTTTAATTTTGTGTATAATTTCATATTTACTCAAGAAATTGAATTGATGAACAGCTATAAAATCAGCATGCTTAATTAGATAAGTAGATTTTATAGGTTCTTTCCCAAATCTTAAATGAGAAGTTGTAAGACCTCCTGCTTTTTTAGAATCATAAACAAAATATGCCTGAACATAATTATCTGTTGTGTCTCCAATGATTTTTATGGAATTTTTGTTGGCACTT
>JBDHXS010000390.1:0-6634 GCA_039810845.1 Runella sp.
CTCAATGGAGAAACCAAAAATGAACTCTTTAGCAAAGATTTTCTACGTCGCTTTATTTTTGAATATGGCACCAAGGAAGTCCGTATCCAAACCCGTTTCCGCAACGTCATAGCAGTCTATTTGGGTTATGCCGACTGGGATGATTTTCAACAAAAAAATAACGACCTCGACCGCCAAAACATTCACATCAACTACGTCAACATCGAAGAGTCTTTCTTACCTGCCCTGCGTAAAATGCAGGTGGTTCCGCTCTCTGACAACCCATACACGACGTATCAAGTCTTCAAACCAAAGTTTGCCCTCCCGAGATTCGTACCCGTTTTGTTAGGAATAGTGGCCGTGTCGGCGCTCATTTATTTTGGTTTTAATTGGTGGCAAAGCTGTCCCTTTTCTTCCGAAGAGGTCAAAGAGGTACAATTTAAAGTCATTAAAACGGTGGGAAAGTATCCTCAATCGGTTCGTATTATGTACGATGTCCGACCACTTAAACGAGTTCGAGACGTGGAATTGATATTGGGTGTGGGGAAGATTGTGGCGGCAAACAATTTCGTCAGTTACATAACAAGCAGTGCCAAGCCCTGTGACACGGTTTCTCAAACATATTTTTATCCTGGAGTCTATCGTTTAAATTTATTGGTCAATAAGCACAACATCAAAACCGACTACCATACCGTGTTTTCTTACCCAAACCAATGGGCAGCCTGGGGTTTTGGGGTAGCATACGAAAAAAATTGGACGACCAATATCAGCACTGTTAAGAACTACATCAACGAAGGGGTACTTCATCTGGATCCGCGCGAATTGCCCAACGAAATAAAAGGGGAAGACGATTATCGCCACTCCGTGTATGCACTCACGCAAGATTTCGGCGTTCGCCTTGACAGTGTGACCTTAGAAGCCCGTCTGAAAAATCCCGAAAACGAGGGCGGTGAAAGCTGTTTTAATACAGATATTATCCTGACTGATGATCATCTCAACAGTGCCGAAGCTGAATTTACAATGAAAGGCTGCTCCGATTATGCCAAATTGTTGGTAGGTAAAACGATTTTCAGAAAAGGGAATCTCCAACTCGGGAAAAATGTGGATTTAGATAATTTTGGGATAAACCACAACGAATGGAATACCTTTAAACTCCAATTGAAGGGCAAGCAAGTCGAAGTGTTTGTCAATGGAGTCTCGGTATTTCGGGGCGAGTATGAAGGCCGAGAAAACTTTACCAACCTAACCGATATTCGTTTTACGTTCAAAGGGACAGGCTCGGTAGATTGGGTCAAAGTATCCAATTCTTATACAGGAAAAGTAGTGTATCAAACCGATTTTTAAGTTTATGTGATTCGTATCGCCAGTTGGAAACAACCGACGACACGAATCTCTGTCCTACTTTTCACCTACAAATACATAAGGACTGCTGCCTTTATCACCCGTACAAAGGGCGTCGGCATCCCACTTGCCAGTTATTTTCTCCCATTGACAGGTAGCTGCATTGCACTTGAAACTCAGGTCGTCCCACCATACGCGGTTGCATTTGGGGAAAACGTACTTATTGTAAGCTCCACCTGCTATCGAAATCGACTGTCCACCCGTGCCTTGTGGAAGACGAAACTCAACCCATGAGTGTTCGCTGGTATTACGGAAGGTTTGGGCTGCACAAGTACAGGCGGTGCTTGGCTTGGGGGTAAAGAGTGGGTAGTCGCCAATATTTTCCCGTTTCAATATGCCATTGGCACTGGTTATTTTCTCGACGGTCATTTTGGTATCATCAAACTTGGTCAGGAGGTAATGGTTTTGGTCGGCAGAGCCAGAATAAAATAACGGAACACCCGTACCCCGATAGTCGGAAGTAAATAAGCCGTGATTTTCATGAATATGCCCTCCAAAGACAGCCGACACTTTGTAGGTTTTAAAAAGGTTGGCGAGTTCTGCCGATTTTGCATCGGCATCTGGTCTCTTTCCTGGTTTATTTCCTTCGGTTCTGACTCCTTTTATGTATTGATCGGCCCAGTGTTCGTAGGGATCGTGAAAAAGGACGATGATGGCTTTACCGGCATTACGGGCAGTGGCCAAATCGGCAGCTAACCATTGAAACGAGTTGGTAATCTTCACTGTCTTGGTTTTGGCAGCACCGAGGCTTACGTAGTTGCTCCATTCACGTTCGTAAAGTGGGTAATATTGAAGTTGGACAAAATGCACATTGCCCTCGTCCCAAGAATATGCCAAACTTCCCGAAATCGTAGTGACGATAGTGCCATTATAGCCATTTTCGACTTTGTAGTCAGAATTGGGGTAGTTTTTGGCTTTTAACTGTTCTACCATGTACTCCACCATGTTATTGGCAGCCCCATTTTCGTAGGTATCATCCACGTTGTTGGCATAATCGTGATTGCCCAAGCTCACGTGCATAGGTACTTTGAGTCCGCTGTATATTTTTTTAAACACGTCTAACTCCTTGGCATGTCCGAAATTGGTTAAATCGCCATTGATAATCACCCCCCTCACATTACCCAATTGGGCATGTAGCTCGTTCATCGTTTTCACAAACTCATTGTTGTACTGTTTTGACTCTATTTCTGATTGCTCACGAGTCACGCTCATGTCTTTGGCCCACGGATACTGCGTATCAGAAGCTACTATCATGTGGAAGCCCGAAGCGGGTGTAACTTGCCACCAAGCGCTGTTCCAGCCCTCAGAGGTTATTTTGGTGAGTTCGAGCGGGCCGCGCTCTACGTGCAAGTAGTCTTTGGTCCAAGCATTAATGATAAAATAGAGCCCATTCATATTGGGTACCGGTTTCAGTGTCCATTGTGCACTGAGCCAACCTGGTTGAATTCTCGTACATTGAAGCTTACCCGTTTCGTTGTTGAGGTAGTCGCCCGTAGCGGTGTTTTTTATGCGGAACGAAGTACCTACTACTTCAAACGTCCAAAACGTCAGTGACGTGGACGGAAAAGAGGGGTTACTACCTGCATTGCCGTTTTCGAGTCCCAAATTCCCTTTGCGGTAGTAATTAGAAATGTAAGATTGTGCCGTCACCGACGCAACGGAAAAGTAGAAGGCGACCAAGAACCCAAGGTAGTTGACTCCGACCGAGACACGAGAAGAAACGCTTGTTTTCATTTGATTTTAGGTGATTTAAAGCGTGAAAATGGTTAAAGAACATCACAAAGTTGGGCAGATTAGTAAGGGGAAACAATCACCCTGAAAGGTGAAATACAAGCACATGTCAGTCGATAAAATCACCCTGTCGGGTGATAGTTTTCCTGGGAATCAGACCGTACATTTGTGTAAATTTCACCACTATGAGTAGCACCAAAATCAGCATCATCGAAGACAATAAGGTAATCCGCGACAATGTATCCAAGTTCATCGGCTTTCACGAAGAGTTTGAAGTAACAATGGTACACCCTTCCGTTGAGTCTTTTTTTCGGGCGCTCGACATTGACCCGCGCCTCACCACAGATATTATTTTGTTGGACATTGGCCTGCCAGGAATGTCGGGCATTGAAGCACTGCCGTATATCTTTGAGCGTTTGCCCGAAGTAAACGTAGTAATGCTCACAACCTACGAAGAAGAAGACGTGATTTTGAAAGCGCTTTGTTCAGGAGCGTGTTCGTACATTTCTAAAAAAGCCAGCCTGCCCGAAATTATAGATGCCCTGCGTATTGTGGTGAACGGTGGCTCGTATATGTCGCCGTCTATTGCCCGAGAAATCGTGAATCACCTCATGGGCGGGCGAGTGAGCAAGGCCAGTATTTTGAGCGACCGCCAAAAAGAAATCCTTGAAATGCTGGTGGATGGCAAAAGCTACGGAACCATTTCGGAGAAGCTGTTTATCTCGGTCGAAACCGTACGCTCGCACATCAAAAAAATGTATAAAGTCCTGCAAGTCAACAACAAAACCGAGGCCATTACGAAGTATATGAAGGGGCAGATTGGGTGATATAGGTCACTATTTGATAAATATCTATTTATCATTGTGCTAAGTTTTTATTCGTAAGTCATTTTTACTCCAAACTAAAAAACCAAGTTTCAGCTTCGGTTTCTTTTCGTCTGGCTATGGGTATTTCAATTCCATTTTTTAAAACAAAATGACCCTCAAGCAATGCTTTAATATGGTATGTGTTTACGAGATAGGAACGATGGCTTCTGTAAAAATTCTTATCACTCAAAATGTCTTCAAAGTAGGCTAAGTTTTTAGAAGACAACTCTTGAGAACCGTTTGATAAATGAATAGTACTGTAATTTCGCTCTCCTTCAATATGGGTAATTTGTTTTAATGGCAATCTCAACGTGCCATTATTCTGAGGTAGTACCAATTTTTGATTTTCCACCGATTGCACCTCAAGATTAGACAAAGCATTCTTCACTTCAATACTGTTATTGGCAGACTTGAGCAGACGTTTGATGGCTTCTTCCAATTCGCTTTCATTGATGGGTTTAACCAAATAGTCTAAAGCATTAAATCGAAAAGCCTTGATAGCATAATGGCTATGCGAGGTGGTAAAAATAGTTTGGAAACGGATGTCTCCTAAGTGCTGAAGCAGTTCAAACCCCGTCATGTCGGGTAATTCAATGTCGAGAAAAACCACATGGGGTTTTATGGATGCAAGTAAAGCTATTGCCTCATTGCCGGTTTTAGCGATGTCTATAACCGCAATTTTGGTTGCATATTGCTTGAGCATATCCTGCAAAACCGTTGCCATAAAGGCATTGTCTTCTACGATTAGTGCTTTTAATGGTTTCTTTGATGCCATAGTTGTCAGCAAAGATATGTTGATTTTTTTATGCCCAGCAGACCGTTCGATAATTACATTTACCTTCTGATAACTCAAACGTAGCGCTTACGATGAGGAAACCCTACTTTTGGTCAAGCAAGGTTTTGAAGCACGCCTTTTACCAATTAACATAAGAAATGATGATGCGCCATTTACAAATACACCTAAAATTGATGCTGATTGGCATAGGAATGTTTTTTTTCTGCACCGCTTTTGGACAAACCAAAACAGATGATGAACTATTTGCAATATGGAAAGATAAATCGAAATCTGAAATGGTAAGATTAGAAGCAATCTGGTATAGATTGAATTCAATTGAGAATATGAATCAAGAACCTTTTTGGTATAAGAAATGGAAAAATGAGTTTACCGAAGCTATTGAACTGGCTGTAAAAAATAATAAAAAAGGTTATCTGCCACTTTTTTATACGTTCACATTTGAAGATTGCAAAGACAATACAGAATGTATTTGTGCTCTTTCTAACAAAGTAATAGAAAGTGCAAAGGTTGCCAATGATTCCAAATTTCCAATTGTTTTTAATGCATATCTAAGGTTATTAGATTTAAAATGCAATTCAAATATTAAAGAGGAGAATGTGATAAATGAGTTCAATAAAATGAAACGTACTTTGAAAGATAATCTATCTGATAATGAATTGCTAAGGCAGGTAAATCTACAATTAGGATATTACTTTAGTTTCCAAGAAAAGTATCCACAAGCCTTAGTCTATCTATTAGAAAGCAAACGTTTATCAGAAAAATTGAAGTCAACAGACAACACTTATGCTCGAACCAACGAAGCAATTGCTGGCATTCATGCTCAAATAGGAAATTATAAAGAAACAGAAAAATACATTGATAAAAGCCTACAGGTTGCTCATTCTTTAAAAGACACCTTCGCACTGGGTAGCTCATATCTTGGAAAATCCAATTTAATGTTGAAATTAAAAGATGAAGTGAAAGCCCAACGCTACATAGATTCTGCTATGTATGTGATGAAAAATGTTAAACACTGTGAGCCTTGTTATAATATCGCAAAAACGTTAAACGCAGGTATTAAGAATTTATCCAATAACTATTCGGGAGCATTAAGCGAACTAAAGGAGGTAGAAGCATTTTATAATGGAGCAGGAGGCCAAAAGCCGGAACCCGCTTTTTTTACAGAAAAAGCAAGGGCTTATTTGGGCTTGAAGAAATATAAAAATGTCATTCAAACAATCAAGTTGGTGAAAGTATCGGAACAAACGTATAATAAAGAGGTATCGGATAATTATGACATACTTTCCAAAGCTTATGAGGGCATAGGAGATTACAATAATGCATTGAAAAATTATAGATTACACGTGCAGGCAGAAGATACATTAGCCAAATGGAGAAACAGTAGTGAAGCAACCAGACTGGAATTGGAGAGCCAATTTACCCAGCAACAACTGAAATCTGAACTGGATTTTCAAACCCAACTGAACCAACAAAAGTCCACTCGAAACTGGATTTTGTTTCTGGGCATTTCAGCCTTGTTGCTTGCTTTGGGATTATTTTTCAGGCTTCGATATACCAGAAAAACCCAAAAATTATTGCAACAAAAAAACGAAATCATAGAAACTGAAAAGGAAAAAGCCGAAGCCAGCGAAAAAGCCAAACATCAGTTTTTGGCCAATATGAGCCACGAAATCCGTACACCGATGAATGCCATCAAGGGCATGACGGATATTCTGATAAGACGGAATCCCAATGAAGACCAAAAAGAATATTTGAATGGCATCAAACAATCATCTGATTCCTTGTTGGTCATCATCAATGACATTCTTGATATTTCTAAAATTGAATCAGGCAAAGTTGAACTGGAAAATGAACCATTTTC
>JBDHXS010000391.1:0-6632 GCA_039810845.1 Runella sp.
TTGCGTTAGGAGCATCTTTTACATCAACAGCTGTATCAATTAGTCTCATAATTCGCTCGCCCGACGCCACTCCACGCTGAATTCCGCTTATGGCATTAGAAATCTCTTTGGCAGGGCGTAAGACTTGCGAAAAGATGATAATATAAGTAACAAAGGTAGAAGCCGAAAGAGCAAAATTGTCTGACAAAACCAATGAGCCCCCATACAGTAAAATGCCTGCAACTACAGCTACACCCATAAACTCTGACATAGGTGGTGCCATTTCTTGCCGAAAAACCATCCGTAAAAGCGCATGGCGATAGCCTTGGTTTTCGGCTTCAAAACGTTTACGAATTACTTTTTCGGCATTAAAACCTTTCACTACCCGAATGCCACCGAAAGTTTCGTCTAAGACACTGATAATATTACTCAACCTTTGCTGTACTTCTGAGGCTGATTCTTTCAATTTTTTAGCCAAACTTCCAATGACAATTCCCGAAAGTGGAATCACAATTAAAGTAAAAAGGGTCAGTTTGACCGACATGGCAAACAACGTAACAAAATAAAAAATCAAAGTGAATAGCTCTTTGAATAAGGCACTAAATGCCCGTCCCAAGGAATTTTCAATCTCTTGAACATCAGTAGTTACGCGAGAAATAAGGTCACCCTTACGTTCGTTAGAGAAGAAAGACAAACTGAGCCGTATGGCATTGTCAAACACAGCCTGTCGCAGTTGAGAGACAGTATAGGCTTTGAAATTTTCAATAATCCGTACTGACAAATAGCGAAATACATTGGCTAGCAGGACGCATATCAGAATAGCGCCGCAGACAAAATGAAACGCACCCAATTTGCCATAATCTTGGATAGCATGACCAAAAAAATATTGGAACAAGTCCACTAAGTATTCGGCATCAAATCGAAATTTTGGAAAGATAAGCTGTTCAGGAACTTTCGCTTTTCCAAAAAGGACATCCAATAAAGGTTGAATCAGTGTAAAATTGAGTACTCCAAAGAAGCTGCCCAATAATGATGTAAAAAAATACGGCCCCACGTATCGGCTCAACGGACGCGCGTATTGTAAAATGCGCCAATAAATTTTCATGCTGCAAAGGTATTGAAAAAAGGGAATTTCAGATGGAGATTTAATGTCCCCAAATGAGTGATATAAGTGCGAAAATGTCAATCAACCATAAGGTAAAAGATACTTCTCGGCTTTGTCCTATGATTACTTTGAGGATAGTCCAACTTAGAAAACCGAAAATAATGCCTTGGGTAATAGAATAACTAAATGGAATTAGAACCAATGCCAATAGACAAGGAATGGCTTCGTCCATGCGTGACCAATCAATTTTAGTAACAGGTTTCATCATAAAAGCACCAACGATAACGAGGGCTGGGGCAGTGGCAATACTTGGTACGACTGAAAGAAGAGGCGATAAAAACATAAATGGTAAGAAAAGAAGGCCTGCTACAACGGCCGTCAAGCCAGTTCGTCCACCCTGCTCAATACCTACTGCAGATTCAATATAAGCTGTACCTGGGCTTGTTCCTAACAGTCCAGCAGTGGCTGTAGCTACGGCATCTGTGAGTAATGATTGTTTAATATTGCGTGGGTCGCCATTGGTATCGTACAAATCTGCCGCTTCAGCTACCCCTACAAAAGTGGAGAGACTATCAAACAAATCTGTAAAGGCAAAGGCGAAAATGACGGGCAAGAGCGATAAACTTAAAGCTCCTACTAAATCCAATTGGAAAAGTAAACTAAAATCTGGTGCTGCCAATAGGCCATTCCAGTTGATGAGTGTCTTTTGACCCAAATTAATGGCTGATGCATCTCCCCACCACCGTCCGACTGGTACAGCGGCAAGAGTTGTAACTATAATTCCAATCACAATTCCCCCTGTGATTCGCTTTGTTACCAAAATAGCAGTAAGCACTAAGCCCAATAAAAAAGTTAAAATAATCGGGTCTTTTAGGTTGCCAATCCCTACGAGCGTAGCGGAATTACCGACGATAAATTTGGCATTTGTCAGGCCAATGAGTGTAATAAAAAGCCCAATGCCCGAAGAAATAGCGTAACGAAGTGGCTTAGGAATCGCCTTGAGGATGTGTGTGCGAATATTAAAAAATGACAGAATCAAAAAGATAATTCCTGCCCAAAACACGGCTCCCAGCGCTGTCTGCCATGCCACGCCCATTCCTTTGACAACTGTAAAGGTAAAAAAGGCATTAAGTCCCATGCCAGGAGCTACGACTAAGGGATTTTTAGCATAAAGCCCCATCATCAAACTACAGAAAAAAGAGAGAAGAATGGTAGCCGTAAGTACTCCCCCAAATGACATTCCTGATTGGCTCAAAATGGCAGGATTGACTACAATAATGTACATCGTAGCAAGAAAAGATGAAATACCTGCAATGATTTCGGTACGAGCCGTTGTGCCGTTTTGGGAGAGCGAAAAGTAGCGTTGGAGCATAAGAATCAGTAAAGAGGAGTCAGAAGCTGGAAGTCAGTAAAAATAAGAATGCCACTGTTGAAAGCAAAGCCTTTAAATGGATTTACAAATCAACAATGGCATTCAAAAACGCCTTTAATTAAAAATTGAGTTTCAAACGTTCTACTGGGATGTCGTTAACCAAATGGCTTTCAATAATTTCTTCGACATCAGAAAGTTCTACTTTACCGTAGAATACTCCTTCGGGATACACCACCAAGGCAGGTCCCAAAGCACATACATCTAAGCAGCCTGTTTTTTGAGCACGCATTTCTACATGCAGGTTTTTTTCTTTCAATGAGGCTTTAAAAGCATCTACCAAAGCCATTCCATGTTCAGCGCCGCAGCATTTTTTGCCACCGTCTTTTTGATTTGTACAGATAAAAACGTGTTTTTTGTATTTCATAAGGAGGATTAAAAAAACAAATTGTGGATTTTAATTTTAGATTTTGATTGAAACATACAACCTAACTTCTAAAATATAAAATCCACAATCTTAAATTTAGATTACTTTTCTATCGTTTAGCCATAGAAGGCGATTTAATGAGCGCAATATAATCGGCTAAAATGCGATTAGTTTCGTTCATATAAATATCCTTTTTCTTCTTGTCAGCAGCTTTTGAAGCAGTTGTCGTTTCTTCTTCGTCGTCCTCTGTTTCAAGTTTTTTCAGCGCTTCACGTTTTTTTTCGGCCTCTTCGCGTTCTTTCTTCCGTTTGGTTTCTTGAAGAGATACTGTTGTATTTTCGCGGGCTTTACGGAACAACTCTAACTCATCTACAAAAGTTTTCATTTCTGTTTCAGACTTGAGGCGTTGTTGGTATTTTTCACGTAGTTTGGCCACTTGCTTTTCGTTAAGCGACTTAGTCACATCAAAACGAGCCGTTGCAATTTGATCCCAAGGAAGTGCGGTGGGTTGAGAACTTTCACCATATTCTTCTGCACTAAATGCCGAAGGAAATTCAATATCAGGAGAAACTCCTTTTCGTTGGGTACTACTTCCATTGATACGGTAAAATTTGGCTACCGTAATGTTGATCTGACCCAATTTATCGGTGTCTTTTATCCACTGGTTCAAGTCCACCATGGTTTGCACGGTACCTTTGCCGTAGGTTTGTTCGCCCAACACGAGACCACGTTTGTAATCTTGGATAGCAGCAGCAAAAATTTCGGAAGCAGAGGCGCTAAAGCGATTGATTAGTACGGCAATTGGGCCATCATACATAACTGTTGGGTCAGGATCTGATTGTACTTCAGTATCTCCTGTTGACTCACGCACTTGTACGACGGGGCCTTTAGAAATAAATAACCCTGTTAGTGAAATTGCTTCTGTTAATGAACCACCTCCATTATTTCGCAAGTCAATAACAATTCCTTCTACATTTTCGGCTTTGAGAGAATCAATCAATTTTTGAACATCGCGGGTAGTACTGTTAAAATCTTTTCCGCGTTTATTGGCTTCGTCAAAATCACGATAAAAAGAGGGAATATTGATAACACCAATTTTATAATCGTGTTTGTTTTGATTAATCATCACGATTTCCTTCTTGGCACGAGATTCTTGCAAATTTACCTTTTCGCGTACGATTCTGATTTCTTTAGGAGGATCGTTGGGAAGCGCATCGGCAGCCAATACCTGTAAACGAACAATTGTGCCTTTGGTACCTTTGATTTTCTTTACGGCATCGTCCACATACCAGCCTACAATATCTTCATACTTACCCTCATCTCCTTGGGCTACACCGATGATTCGGTCGTCTTTTTTGAGACGCTTATCTTTAAAAGCAGGACCTCCAGGTACGATTTCCACTACCTTGATATAATTGCCATCTTCACGCAAAACAGCTCCAATACCTTCAAGGGCTTTGTACATATCTTGCTTGAAACGATCTGAATCAGCGGGTGAGAAATAGCGGGTGTGTGGGTCAAGTACTTCACAAAAGGCATTCATGTACATCTGAAACACTTGTTCACTGCGAAAACGGCCTAAATTGCGTTCACGGTTTTTATAGCGATCTTTCAAAAGCGTAACGACTGATGTATCAGCTTTGCCCGAAAGTTTCAGTTCAAGTGCTTCATTTTTTATGAGTTTGCGCCATACTTCGTTCAATTCGTCGTTGTTTTTAGCCCATGTAGCTTTTTCACGGTCAGTATTAAACGACTCATCAAGCGTAAAGTCAAACGAGGGGTTGGTTAGTAATTTATCAATATAAGCACTTCGCTCGCGGTAACGTTTGCGAAAAGTATTGTAAATATCATAAGCTGCTGCGAGGTCTCCATTGGTAAGAGATTCGTCGAGCTGGTTACGGTATTTTTCAAAGTACTGCACATCTTTGGCCAAAAAATACAACTTCCCGCGATCAATCTCACTAAGATAGTTGTCATACATCTTCGACGAAAGCGAGTCATTGATGTTGAACTTGCGGTAGTGATAACCCGAAAAGATTTTTGTAACATACGCCTCAACTTTCTCTTGCGTCAGAGTGGGTTTGAGATCATCTTCAGATGGAGGGAAGGGACGCGGTGCAAACTCCCGCGAACGCGAGTCATCGGGTTGCAGACTTAGTAGCAACACCGGAGCTAAGGCGATTAAAAAGCTTTTCATGGTCATTTTACAATCTCTAACAGTTCAACTTCAAAAATTAATGTGGAATAAGGTTTAATTTCTGGGCCAGCGGCACGTTCTCCGTAGGCCAAATTATAGGGTACATATAGTTTCCATTTTGAGCCTACGGGCATCAGTTGAAGTGCTTCAACCCAGCCTTGAATTACACCCCCAACTGGGAATTCGGCAGGTTGGCCTCTGTTCACAGAGCTATCAAAAATCGTTCCATCAATAAGCGTACCATGGTAGTGGGTTTTTACTGTGTTATTGATGGTAGGTTTTGGACCTTCTCCTGCTTTCATTATTTCATATTGCAGGCCGCTGGGTAAAGTAACGACACCGGTCTTCTTCTTATTTTCTTCTAAGAACTTTTCTCCAGCTGATTTGTTGCCTTCAAATTTTTTTGCTTCTTCAGCTTGGCGTTGGGTTTGCAATCTGTTGAAATAATTCCCTAATAACATTTGGGCTTGAGATTCATTTATATCGGTTTTCCCAGATTTTAACACATCTTGAATAGCCTTCGATAATAAACCTACATTTATACCTTCCATGCCTTGGCTTTTAAGGTTTTGAGCAATGTTCATCCCGATACTATAAGCTACCGAATCCAATTCATTGGTCATTTTCAAAGTGGATGCCGTTGGAGTGGTTGCTTTTTTGACAGGTGTGGCAGTTTTAGCGGGGGTAGCGGCTTTGGCAGGGGCTTTTTTTGTTTGAGAAAATGAAACAACAGTTGAAATCAATACCGTAAAGGTCAGCGCGATCGAATACTTCATGCAATTAGAATAATTTGGGGTTGAAATCAGTTTTTGATAGTTTTCGTAAATAAACGTAAAATTGGCAGAAAAAAGTTTGGAATAATGAATTATTTGAAATTAATACCCCAATATGGGTTATTTGTACTTTTGTTTCCTCACAAAGCTTTTACCTTATTGAAACACGTTGACACCTCTATTGAAATTGTAGTTCGGCACGATACCGCTTTACATTCTAATTATTTGCACCGCGTTGCTGTGCTTGATATCGTCTTACCTCCTGATTACAGCTCTTCAAAGCAATTGTACAAAGTACTTTACATGAATGACGGGCAAGATTTGGAACGCTTACATATCACTGAAGTACTCAAAAAAGTGTATCAAAATGCCGAAGTTGAGCCATTTATATTAGTGGCGATTCACTGCGGAGAGCGAATCCAAGAATATGGTACAGCATCCCAAGCTGACTATAAACAACGCGGAGCAAAGGCTGGTGCTTATACATCGTTTGTGTTGGAAGAACTGATGCCATACATCCAAAACAATTTTCGAGTATTGACTGGCCCTAAACATACTGCCTTTTGTGGGTTTTCATTGGGCGGGCTCTCGGCCTTTGACATTGTATGGCACCACCCTGACTTGTTTGGTAAAGTGGGGGTATTTTCGGGTTCGTTTTGGTGGCGACAAAAAGCCTACGAAAACCACTATGACGATGAAAACGACCGTATCATGCACAGGTTGGTGAGGCGCAGTCTACAGTTGACAGTTGACAGTCCACAGTTAGCAGTTCAGAAACTCCC
>JBDHXS010000392.1:0-6630 GCA_039810845.1 Runella sp.
AACATCGAAACGGAGCCTACCATGCCTCTGTAAATCAGCATTTTATTGTTTCGACCAATAAGCGGTATTTTTTGGTGGGTTAGATAAGCCACGCACAACAACCAGCCAATCACTGACCGAAAAAAGATATGCTCAAAAATGGGTATTTGGGGTAAAAATTTAACCAAAAACTGCATGGCAGAAAAGCAAAACGTGCTTATCAAAATGTATTTTACCCCTTTGGTAAGACCCAATTTTTCAATAGAAAACATAACCCTCCATGATTTTACGAACGGTGCGGATAGTACCCGCTTTTTCTAACAAAAGCCCGTTTTCTTTTTGCTTCATTTCAATATTGGCCTCAATCACCCCCGAAGGGTGTTCGATAATGACCAACTCACGATTTTGTCCGTTTTCTTTACCCACTTCGGCAGCTACCGTTCCTTTTACTTTTAAGGCTGTGCCTACGGCAATAGAACCCGTCACGGCAAAACTTGGGTGCAGTGTTTTGGGGGTCAAGTAGCGGCCTTGAATATTGTGTTTTGGGTCTTTGGGAGCAGACAGAATCCCGATTTTAGGTAATACATTGTCTTTCACATCACCCATACCAGCCCTTCGTCCTGCTTCGAGGCGTATGGCTTCGAGTTTGGTCATAAGGTCGGTATTTTTTACAAAAAAGGCTTCGTCTTCGTCGCCTTTCATGCCTACATCTTGGGCTTTGAGCAGCACCATGGTTTGCCCAGCATCAATGATCGTCACCTCAACTCCGTTGATAACTTCTTTGGTTTTGTCCGTTGGAAATTGCTTTCCCGTTTTTCCTCCCACTAAGTCAAACAGGTTCAAAATCACGGGGGCGGCAGTACCAGGCACTCCGTCAATGTGCGTATCGCCGTCGTATTTGACTTTGCCGTTGGGAGTTTGGACTATCTCTTCAATCGTAGAGTTGGTATTGATGTTATAAATCATCACCCGTGTTTCGGGGATAGTGGCTTTTACCCACCCTTTTTCAATGGCAAATGGGCCTACGCCCGCCATCATGTTGCCACAGGGAGGGAGCGTATCTACAATCGGATTGAGAATATCTACTTGCGCAAAAAGATAGTCCACATCAATCCCAGGGCGTTTGGAGGGTTCGGCCATCACCACTTTGCTCGTAACTGTAACGGCAGCTCCAAGTCCGTCAATTTGCCGCTCGTCAGGCGAGCCCATTACTTTCAAAATAATGGCGTCGCGTTCTTGCTTATTAGAAGGTAAGTCGCGTTTGTCAAAAAAAGGCCCTTTTGAAGTGCCGCCACGCATGTAGGTGCAAGGTACTTGGCGATTTTCGGTTGTTTGCGCTTGTACACAGGAAAGCCCAAAATACCCAATAAACAAAAGAAAATAGGAGAATTTCATGGTTTCATAAGGTTAACGTGAGGTACAATAATTGGCGGCTGAATAGCCCGCACTACGCCCAAAAACAGCCCCCGATGTGAGTCCCGAGCCGCCAGGGTAGCCGTAAAAAAATACGCCGCCTACCATTTCACCGCAAGCAAAAAGCCCATGAATAGGGGTGTTGTTTTCGCTTAATACTTCGGCTGAGGTATTGACTTTTACGCCCCCGTAGGTAAAGGTAATTCCCCCCGTTACGGGATAAGCCCTGAAAGGAGGCGTATCGAGTACGTTGGCCCAGTTGGTTTTATTCAGGGTCAATCCTTCCGTCCGACGCCCATCCTTACGGGTAGGGTCAAAGGGCGTGGTAGTATTGACGGCCTCGTTGTATTCAATCAGAGTTTGTAACGCTCTTTCAGCGTCAACACCCGTAAGTTTAGTAACGAGTTCTTCGAGGGTATCGGCCTCTACAAAACTGGCATCGTGGGTTTTGTATTCGCCATAAAGTAAATCCCACACTTTGGCGTCAAAAATCTGCCATGCGAGGTTGTTGGGCTGTTCCAACACCGCTTTGCCAAATTGAGCATAGGTATAATTTCTCAGGTCGAGTCCCTCATCTACAAAGCGTTCGCCGTGGGCGTTGAGCATTACGCCAAAGAGGTAGCTGATTTTGCGATAATGTTTTCGTTCAATGTGAGGAATGTCAAGATTACCGTATTCCGGCATATTTAAATCCATGGGTGTAGCATGACATCCCCTAAAATACCCGCTAAGGGCAGCCCCTATATTGGTGGCCATTTTGAGTCCGTGTCCCATGTTGTGGCGCGTGCCTCTGACCCGCGCCGATGCCCAACGTTCGCCTAAATACTTCACTCTGAGTTCTTTGTTTGACTCAAAGCCACCACATGCCAAAATGACGCCATCGGCCTCTGCCGTTTTTTCTTCGTTATGTTCGAGGTATTTAATGCCCGATACTTGCTCATTGTGCATTAGAATTTCCTGAACACCACAGCCAAATTTAATGACCCCGCCCAATCGCTTAAACTCTCTCAGTTCTTCGTGAACCAACCCGTCGCCTTCGCCCTCGGCTTCGAGGGTGAGTCCGCCCCAAAATATATACTTGCCGTCTTTCTTGAACGTTTGGCGCGAGTAAATGGGCGCAAATTTGATGTGGTGCGTCGCCAACCACTGAATGGTAGGTAAGCTTTGTTCCACTAAAAAATGTTGTAATTCGGTAATAGGCTCTCCTTCGTTAAAGTGTTTCAAATCAGCCAAAAATTGTTCTTTTGGATAGCTACCGAAGTCAGTAATGGCAATTCTTTCGTCGTTGGGATGAAGCAATAAAGGCTGCAAATCGTCGAATGAATTATACGCAAAACGCATGGCTCCTGCCGTATAGCGACTGTTGCCACCCCATTCTTTTTCGTCGGCTATTTCATAAATCGTTACTTGGGCATTTTTTTCTAAAGCTGCAATACCCGCGCAGAGGGCGGCATTTCCACTCCCAATAATGATGATGTTCTTACTCATAATGCACTCAAAATAAGCCTCCCTCTTTGCGTAAAGAGGGAGGGAGAAAACAATTAAAATTTATAATTCAAGGTCAGATTTAAGAAGCGACCTTGTGTACCAAACTGATTGGTACGGCGTGAGAATACTACTTCGTTGGTAGTTTGTGGTACTTGCAATAAATCAGGATAAACATCGGCTATATTGTTGATACCTGCAATAATAGACAGCTTTTTGATTGGGCGGAATGTTACGGTAATATCAGACAATGTTTTAGCACCGAACACTTGGTAGGTAATGGCATTGGGGTCGGTTGGTTTTACTGCCAAAGTAGCCAATGGGTCAGATACCTGGCCAAAGCGAGACATACGATACATGAAGCCAAATTTACCAATGTCGAAGTTGGCCGATGCGATGAGTTTGTTTCTGGGTAAACCATCAGTGATATACAGCGTAGCAGTTTTGTCGGCTACTTCTATGCCTGTATCCGTTTTGCGATTACCGCGTAGGGTAGTGTTCATCGAAGAGTAAGCAACATTCACCCCCAACTTCCCTTTTCCTACATTGGCATTGTAAGTAGCTACAAACTCAAAACCACGGGTGCGGGTATCAATGGCATTCACAAATACGTTGACTGTTTGTGGGAAGCCTGCCGCTTTAAAATCAGCAAACTTAGAAACATCCACCCCTCCCGAAAGCATGATGCGGTTGTCCACATCCACTTGATACAAGTCGGCAGTCAAGGTAAAATTATTGCCAATTTTTGAAGTGATACCGCCCGATAAATCAAATGAGGTTTCTTGCTTTAAACCATTAACACCCAATGTTTTGGCCAATGAAGAAGTGGCAGGGATAATGGGATTAATGATAGAATTGCCTGCATTATCAAACGAAATGTTTACGTAGTTGCTATAATAGGCTTGTGTTACGGAAGGCGCACGGAAACCACGGCTTACCGAGGCACGAATAGAGAATGGATCCGCAATTTTGAAACGAGAGTTCAATTTCCAAGAAATATTTGAGCCAAAATCGCTGTAGTTTTCGTAACGAACGGCTGCCCCTACCAAAAATTGCTTTGAGAGTTCACTTTCGGCGTCTATATATAGCCCGATGTTTGTTCTGTTCCAATTACCCGCTGCCTTGTTACTAAATCCTTCACGACCCGATGAACCCACGTCTTTGGTTAATTTCAACGGACCAGCCTCATACGAAGCAGGGTCGCCTGCTTTGATACCATAGGTTTCGTACCGAAATTCTGTACCCGCTCCCACGCTGTAGTTGGGATACCCTCCTTCGTTGAAAGTTTTGGCAATGTCGGCGTTAAACAATGTCTGTGTTGCCTTTGTTTGGCCTACATAAAAACTGGTTGGAGAAGCATCGCCTAAACTTGGATTAATCGTATTTTCGGCATACCAGTCCACTTTATTGCTACCTTGAGAAATACTCAAGTCAGTATTCCAACCCTTGCCAACTGTGCCTTTCAGACCCGTTGTTGCCGAAAAGTCAATCATATCGGCAGGGGCTATGGGGTTATAGCCATTAGGAAATATTTTGAGGTTATTACGCCGAGTATTTGAAGGTGGGCGAGTAAACACGCCAGTAACGACGTGTTTGTTGGTATAACCCCCAAAAGCGTACCATTTCCATTTGTCATTGATTTGAATACCCATATTGGTAAACAAACCATAGGTAGTTACATTGGCAGAGCCTAATATGGCGCGGTCGAGGTCAATATTGTTCTGTTTGACCAAAGCAGCATCTTGTACTGCATCTCTTACGTAAAAACCAGCTGCTGCTTTATAAGGACCCGAACGGTCGTAGCCATCTGAATGGGCATAAGAAACGGTTGTATTGATATAACCTTTTTTGGTCAATTTCAAACCAAAATTGGCATCTAAGTTATAAGTTAAATTGTCACTAATTTTTTTAGGGGCAATAGCACCAGTGACGTCCAAATTAGGTTTTGAGTGACCGATACCTGTGTAAACATTGACAGCACCACCCGATGAAGCATCGTTTAATTCCATATTAATCACCCCTGCAATAGCGTCCGAACCATACTGTGCAGCAGCCCCATCGCGCAAAATCTCAACACGCTTCAACGACAAAGCGGGGATAGCGTTGATGTCGGTACCTACCTGGCCTTTGCCCACGCCATCATTGATGCTTACAAATGACACTTTATGACGGCGTTTGTTATTGACAAGCATTAATACTTGGTCTGGCCCTAAGCCACGCAAAGAGGCGGGGTCAACAAAAGGGGCTGCATCGTTGATACCAAACTTAACGGCGTTGAAAGAAGGCGCGGTAAAGTGAATAGCTTGCCCCAAATCTACTTGGCCAGACGATTGGAGTTCTTTGACACCGATGACATCAATTGCCACAGGGCGGTCAACATCCGTACGAGGTTTGGCAAAACGTGAGCCTACTACGACTACCTCCGAAAGCGCCGAAGAGGTTTCTTTCATGGTGATTTTTAAGGGCTCGCTGCTCGTGACTCTTACTTCTTGGGTGGCATACCCAATAAAAGAAAAGATAAGTAAATCTCCGACGTTGGCATCAACGGTAAAATTGCCTTCAGGACTTGAGATAGTACCGCGATTACTCCCTCTTACGAGCACGCTTACGCCTGGCATGGCTTCTCCTTTTTCACTTTGAATCTTTCCGCCTATTTTGTCCACGTTGGCTGACTCTTTGATTGATTCGTTTGGGAGTAGGGCCTCATTGGTTTGGATTTTGGCTTCGCTTTGGCGATTAAGAATAATTTTGTTTCCGCTTACTTCAAACCCTACTTGAATAGGGTGTAAAAGAGAAGCTAATACTTTGGAAAGGCGTTCTTGACGGGCATTGACTGAGACTAACCTCGTACTCTGAATAAGGCGAGAACTAAAAATGAACTTTACTTGCGCTGTGTTTTCGATTTGTTTGAGGATACTTTCGAGTTGTTGGTCACGGCATTGTAGCGTGATTTCTTTCTCTAAGATTTCTTGAGCGCTACTTTTGGTGGCGTAGCTCAGTCCTGAAAAAATCAAAACTAACGTGAGTTGTACGAAGCTCAATTTCATCAGTTTTACCAGAAATTGATGTTGGGAGTTAAAAAAATACATACTTTTGAATGGGTTTAGTTGAACAAAACAGACCTGATTCACTCCGAAAGGAGAGAATGAACCCCTAAACTGGCTGGAAACTACTTTAGGGGATATTTTTACACTTGGCAGTATTGTTGGCGCAATACTGCCATTTTATTAAGTATTTACTTACATCCTTTGCTATTGACAATCACTTGCCCATCTACAATTTCATAATGGGCTTCAATGGCACGACAAACCAAATCGAGTTTTCCATAAAGAGGTTCATCGGTCAAAGAAGCGGTTACGGGGCAGTCTCTTAGCAGTACTTCATCATAGACAATCTCGATGCCGTAGGCTTTTTGGAGTTTTTTGAACACATTGGAAGCGGCCTCATCGGTAAACTCAAAATCGTAAACTTGGGCTTCTTTGAGCACTTGCGGGTCTGTCACCAATGATTTGGCAAAGCTGGCTACTTCTCGATTGAATACCAATGCTTGGTTTTGGGTAATCACAACGCCTTCCAAGTCGCGTTTGGGCTTGGTTTTGTTGGAGTAGTTTAACTTATAAACGGATACTTTTCCCGTATGAACTACTACTTTGATGTCTTGCCGAGCGTTTCGGGCATTGATACTAAAACTTGTGCCAAGTACTTTCGCCACAATTTCATTGGCATATACATAGAATGGCTTTGTAGGCTTTT
>JBDHXS010000393.1:0-6603 GCA_039810845.1 Runella sp.
AAGTTGAATTTACGCTTCCCGCAGACAAAAAAACAGCTCAAGATCCCTCCTCTTATCAATTCAACTCATTTACCTATAAATATCACCATACTTACGGTAGCCCCATCATAAATGCTTCGGAGCGAACAATACGCCACATTATTGTGGCAGACAATGGTTTGAAAGCCCGAATTGTACTGGATAGTTTGAAGCTTGGCTACATTCATGAAATAAAAGCTGAAGGAATTCGCTCTGCGTCGGGATTGCCTTTATTACATAATGTAGGCTATTATACACTAAATGAAATTGCAGATGGCGAAAAAATACCGAGTTCTCAATGGACTGCTAATACGCAAAAACCCGTAGTTGAAACACCAAGTGTACATAACGGACATACGATGCCCACTACAAATGCTGCCTCTACACCCTCAAAAGCTTCAATAAGTTCTAAGCGTATAGTTGACCAACCTGCTGATTGGACAAATGGGCCTGACCAAGTGATAATATTGGGGACTAAGCCAGGGCTTAAATTTGATGTTACTAATGTACAAGTAAAAGCAGGAAGTCGGATAAAATGGGTCTTTAATAACAATGACGATATGCTTCACAACTGTGTGATTGTAAAACCTGGTATGGCAAATTCCATAGGTGATGCGGCTATAAAACTTGGTTTGAAAGGATCTGATATGCAGTACGTTCCAAAGTCAGGAAGTGTGCTGTTTCATACCAATATTTTACAACCCGAAACGAGCGAGTCCATTTATTTTGTTGCCCCTAATGAACCTGGGGACTATGTGTTTCTGTGTACATTTCCAGGGCACCATACATTGATGCAAGGGAAAATGAAAGTGACAAAATAAATTACTGCTGGCGAGAACGATTACTGACTTCCAAGGGAGTAAAGTCCTTGAAAGAGCGACCGATAGCCTTATCGGTCGCTTCTTTTTTGTTTTCCCAACCCGCATCCAAATCCAATGTAACTAACCCTTTTATAGAAAGCGCAGCTCTAAATTCATCCCTTTTTTTTGCAAAATCCCCTTGACGTCGAGCTGCTTTTAGCGCAAATTCCCGTGCAAAAACATCCCCTTTATTCTGAATTTCTATCTTCTTCTCCAATACGTAATTGTAGCGATCCAATAAATCACGCAATGGTTTGCCAATGACTTCGGCTGCTTCCAAAGCACCAATTGTCACAATCGTAGTTCCGCCTATTGCCGATACGATTGATTTTGTTTGAGGGACTTTAATAACTGCAGGCGAAAGTCCAGTAGTTGCTCCTAAACCGGCATTGACCATAGAGCGATTTTTTTTTCCTTTTTTCGCCTTCAAATATGATTTTTTAAGCTCTTGCTCTTTTTCTGAGAGTTGGGTTACCAAATTCCACGCATCTACCAATGCAGCGCGGTATAAGCCATACAACTGTCGATCTTTTTCGGCCTCATTGATGGCATTCACAATTGTGAATTTTATTTTTTGCTCATCTCGGTTTTGCTCTTTGTCTATTACAAAAAAGGTAATATTAAAAGAAAGAGAATCGTGAGGATCTTTTACAAAGTCATAGCTGGGTGTCCAGATAAATTCGTATTGATTGGGGGTATTCTTTACAAGTGTACTGGCTGGTACATCAGGATTGTCAGTTACAAAATCAAAAGCGGCAATATCGTCGTCGCCATTGGGGTCAGATAAGAAAAATTTAAGGGTACTTGTTGCGTTTTCTTTAGATTTAAAATACTCACCTTTAGGTACTTGTATAATACTTGGCGGTAAATCCATTTGAGTAGCTTCTATTTTTAAGCGACCTTTCGCACGCGCTTTCCCAGGTTGGTCTTCTACTAAGAAATCAATAAAAATAGGGTTAGTTTTTAAATTATTAAACTGTGTCAGGGAGGGTTGCCACGTTAGCTCCCCTGCTGATGAAAGCTTTGCCCCTTCGGGCAATGTCTCGGCTACTGGAATCACAACCAAGGGGTCGTTGTCATCATCTTTTAACGCATTAGCATCTATTTTGTAAATGTTTTGGGTGCGGTTTTGAACATAAAAAGGTTTTAGATCTTCAACCCGCGGTGGTCGGTTGACATGAACCACTTTCAATTCGATTGAGCGCGTAGCAGTTTCGTTTTGACTATTTCGTGCTTCTACAATCATCTGTACAGACTTTTGCATGTTGGTACGGTCAGCCATTTCGTAGGAAGGAGTCCATTCAAAATGTCCTGTTGAGTCAAATATCATGCCTTCGACCAAACCCTGTCTAATGATGTAAGTAACAGTATCGCTTTTTCCGCCTGTGGTTTTTAATAGAAATTCTATGCGACTTCCTTCCTGCACCGTGTTCCAGTTGGATTCGGTAGGAAGTTCTATTTGAAAATTGGTACGATTGTCCTGTGCTTTAAGTAATGTAGTAGAAAAAAGCGACAACAGGACAAAAAAGTGAACTAAGTATCTCATAATGATAGCTAAATCTCATCTGATTTAATAAAACGTAAAATTAAGCCTTTGATTTTACGTCTTCCTAAAAAATTGCTTTATTTCTGCATTAACCTAAGTAACGATTAAAAAATGGCCATGTTTAATTGTATAATTTCAAGAACCATTCAAAAATTAATACAATTCTATTAGACTTATTTCATTAATTACTCGATATTTAAGGAATAAGACCTTTTATAGCATCATAATTAATCTAAAAAACTATGTGTCGATATTGCCTACTTATTTTTTGGATTTTTATCCACCAAGTTAACGTTGCTCAAACCAAACGTCTGCGTGATTTTGGCGTAAAGATAGGTGTATTGCCAACAGGTAAATGGAATGCTATTACGGATGTGTCAGGAATAAAAGTGGGTCAGACTACGCTCATTGTAAGTGATAGCGTACGAACAGGTGTAACGGCAATTCTCCCGCACGATGGGAACGTATTTCAACAGAAAGTCCCTGCCGCTATCGAACTGGGAAATGGTTTTGGAAAGTTAGCTGGATATAGCCAAGTGGCTGAGTTAGGGAATGTAGAGACACCCATTATACTAACCAATACCCTCAATGTTTCGACAGCCGTGGCTGCTTTGGTAGATTGGACGCTTAATCAAAAAGGTAATGAAAATGTTCGTTCAGTCAATGCCGTCGTGGGAGAAACCAATGATAGTTATCTCAATGATATTAGAGGACGGCATGTAAAACAGAGTCACGTCATTGAGGCGTTACAAAAAGCAACTCCAGGTGAGGTGCAAGAAGGAAACGTTGGGGCTGGGACAGGTACTGTTTGTTTTGGATGGAAAGGAGGAATAGGAACATCGTCGCGTAAACTTCCTCTTAAATTAGGTGGCTATACAGTAGGCGTATTGGTCCAAACCAATTTTGGAGGGGTATTGGAAGTAGCCGGAACACCCGTGGGTGTTGAGTTAGGAAAATATTCTTTCAAAGAGACCCTCGACAAATCAGGAGATGGATCCTGTATGATAGTGGTAGCTACTGATGCTCCTTTGGATGGAAGAAATCTTAAGCGTTTGGCCAAACGGGCTTTAATTGGCTTGGGCAAGACGGGCGGAATCATGGCCAATGGAAGTGGCGACTATGTGATTGCTTTTTCAACAGCCTACCGAGTAGCTCATGAGTCAAATTCTTCTCTAGAAGAGTTAAAATTGCTTCGGAATGATGACACTTCGCCCTTATTTTTGGCGGTTATCGAAGCCACTGAAGAAGCGATTCTAAATTCCCTTTTTGCTGCTGAAACTACAAAAGGCTATCAAGAACATACGATAGAGAAACTACCTGTCCCGAAAGTACTGGAAATTTTGAGAAAGTATGGAAGAGTAAAATAACTTACTTGCGTTCAGGCTGTTGTTCAAGATTAAATAGGTCGTTCAAAACATCAATCAACGTCTCGGCCTCACCACGTTTGCAAGCAGCTTTGAGTTGAAGCACAGGCAATTTAATGATTTTCTGCATCATACTCGAAGTGATTTTGTCTATTTTAGCCGCTTCGTCTTCATTCAAATTTTTCATGAAGCGTGCCATTTCTTCCTGCCGAATCTGCTCAAGGGCATTTTTGAGTTTTTGGATGGTAGGAGATACCACCATTTCTTTCGACCAATCTCCAAATTCTTCTAAAGCCTGACTAATAATGGCCTGCACATGCGGAACGGAAGCCAAACGCCGTCCGAGAGCTTCATTGGCGCGGCTTTGGATATTATCAATATTATAAACAATCACACCAGGAACCTGCTCGGCATCAGCAGCTACACTGCGCGGCACCGATAAGTCAATCAAGTATTTGAAAGAATACAATGATTTCTTTTGTAGAATTACTTTCGTAATAAAAGGTTCATCTCGCAAAATAGAAGAAATCACTACATCTGCTTTCTGAATTTCTTCTTCTACATTCTCAAAATCGGCCACTCCAAAACCTAATTCTGCGGCTAGTTTTTCAGCCTTAGCGCGGCTACGGTTAACAATCCTAATGTTAGAATATTCTTTTTCTTTCAAGTTACGGCACACATCTGTTCCGATTTCACCAACTCCTAAAACCAATATGGCAGGATTTGCTTTTAGCGTGGTCACTTGCTCTATCAACTCTACAGCTACGTATGAAGTAGAAGCGGCTCCATCGCGGAAAGAAGTTTCTTGAGCAACACGTTTGTTTGCAAAGAAAATCGTGTGTAATAATCGGTGTAAAAACGGCCCTGCCATTCCTAAATCTACCGACCATTGGTAGGCATGTTTTACCTGATTAGGAATTTGCATATCGCCCACCACTTGAGAATGAAGCCCAGTAGCTACTTCAAAAAGGTGTCTTGCAGCCTCTTCTTGATTAGTATAACTTACAAAGTAGGGTAAATAACTCTCGGTGTTAGTTAAACCTTTTTGGATAAGGAGAAGTTTGGCAATTTCGAGATTACAGTCTTCGGAGGAATTATAATATACTTCTGTGCGGTTGCATGTCGAAACCACCAGTATATCTGTTCCACCAAAAAAATCTTGCACTTTCAGCATAAGGGCTTTGGCCTCATCTTCATTTAGTGCAATTTGCTCACGTACTTCCAGCGGGGCTGTTTTGTAAGAAATACCGACGCTCTTAAACTGTAAATATTCCATGTCACGTACCAAAAAGTTCACAAAGTTATTTCAAAAACCAATCTCAAAGAATTAAAATGCGAATAGAAAATAATTTAGAATAAGTATAAATTGAGAAGTTGTTATCCTTGACGCAAGTTGTCTTCGTTTTAAAACCAAAAAGATGATTTCTATTCAGTATAGAAACTGATTTTTGTCATATTTCTAACACTTTTGTGACAAAAACAAACTTTAAGACTTAAACGGTACTTTTGCTTTTTGATTTTCTTTCGATTACTATGTACGCCTTTTAAAGAAATTTGGATGTATAATTTTATAGGCAGAGTGCTAATTTATAACCTATCTAAATAGTGGCAATAAGGGATTGTTAAACTGACTTTTTCTACTGATTTTTACAAATTTACTATTTGCTCACAACCAGAATTATGAAGTTTCCAACCATAGATATTTACAGCCAAAAAAATCTATATCAAATATTCATTGGTATCAATTTGGCACTTATCGGCATTGCTTCGGTTTTTTATACTTATAATATTGTAGAGAGTTTGGATGCCCGGGAGCAAAGACAATTGACCGTTTACGCCCAGTTAATTGAATACCAAGCCAATCATCCCGACCTTAACGAAGACTATACCATTTTGTTTCAAATTGTAACCGAGAACATTCGCCAAAGTCGTATCCCTACTATTTTGGTGAGCGAAGATAGGAAACCTATTGGTGATATAAACTTAGATTTACCAACGACAATACCAAAAGAAGAAAGAAAAAAATTGTTGCAAGAAGCATTTGAAGATATGAAAGAAGACCATCCTCCTATCGTAGTAGATTTGCTCGGAACCCAACAATATATTTACTTTAGTGATTCTCCTCTATTGGTTCAAATGAGGTATTATCCTTATGTTCAACTGCTTAGCCTGTTAGTTTTAGCATTTTTAGCCTATTTAGTTTTCAGTGCATCCCGTACTGCCGAGCAAAATCGCGTATGGGTAGGATTGGCCAAAGAAACTGCACATCAGCTCGGAACTCCCATCGCTTCATTGATGGGTTGGGTATCCTTTTTTCGAACCGATACAGAACGTTATCCAGAAGAATATACTAGTGAAATAGAAAAAGATATTAGCCGGTTGGAAATGATTACCTCTCGTTTTTCTAGTATTGGTTCAGCTCCTACCATGAAATACGAAAATATCAGTGAGATAGTGGGTTCTTTTTTAGACTATCTCAAACGACGTATTTCGACCAAGGTAAAATTAGAATTTGTCAATGAAATTAATCCACAACGTACCATGTACCTCAATCGGAACCTGTTTGAGTGGGTCATTGAGAATATCTGTAAGAATGCAGTAGATGCTATGACAGGTGTGGGGGAAATCAAGGTTAGAATGTTTGCCCTTAATAAACAAGAGGTAGCGATTGATATTAGTGATACAGGCAAAGGAATTCCACGAGGAAGTTGGCAGAATGTATTCAAGCCTGGGGTTAGTACTAAAAAACGAGGATGGGGTTTAGGTTTAACCCTTGCCAAACGGATTGTGGAAGAATATCATGGAGGTAAACTTT
>JBDHXS010000394.1:0-6602 GCA_039810845.1 Runella sp.
ATTTCCTCCTCCCGCGCCAAAAGCCGTACCACTTTTGGTTTGCATATCGGTCTTGATAGAATTCCAGTCGGTAGCAGTCATCGTTATTTCGAGGGTATTCACCTGATTTTGAGGGAATACTATATCATAATTGGGGTCAACGTCATTGCTATGAGATTCAGTAGTCCAGTCAGGATTGGCTGCTACCGCCGCTCCGTCGTCGGGTGTGACATCTGTTTTATCTTTACAAGAAGCAATTATGCCACAGAGTAAAGTTGTCATCAAAATTAAGCGGATAGATTTCATATTGGTGTCAGTTGTTAGGGGTTGTTAATAATTTGTTACGTTTTAATTGATTAATTCGTTGCGATTGAAGATTAATTTGTTCTCACAGAATTTTTGTCCAAAAACTCCCTTACTTTTTTATTTTGGTTGATAACGTGCTGATTTAGCTGCTCTAATGAATTTACAAAATCAGCCTCGCTACGCAACTGCGAATAGGGCCTCGCTTCCTTTTGTTTTCCAACGACAAAAGGCGCAATAAGTGCTTGATTTTGAGCAAAGAGTTTGGTCATTTTAGTAGGAGTAAATACCTTGTCGGTAAACACTTGTACGTAATTTTTGTACTGAGAAAAATAAACGGGGTCATCGGCTAAGAAGCGAATAAGTGGCCAGTTTTTCCCGACACCAGCTAAATCCAGCGAAACCCCTGCTCCAAACCCGCCTTTTACTCCCATTGGTGGAAAATTTGGGCGCGACATCGTACTTTCGGACGGGCTACTGTTCAGTCCTGCCATTGGGGGGCGCATTCCTCCTCCTGGGCCTCGCGTTGACATGGCTTCGTTGTTATCCCACGGAATCCAAGTTAGTTTTTGGGTGGGCGAGTTGTACAAATAAAAATTGTGCGCCATACTCCCATAGGTATCCCAATTAGTGATTACATTGTTGACTGCCAGGTATTTAAGGAAATGTGGTACGTTAAATGTCTTTTCTAAGTTGGCTCGCCATTGTGCTGGTTGCGTTGTACGAATAGAATCATTGAGGGCTTGCACAAATACCTTTACATCAGTATAATCAGCCTGTTTTTTATTGTTTTTCTTTTCAAATTCCGAAACCTTGAATTGCTGAAAAGTGGATTCTGGTTTGTAAATATTACCCTCGGGTAGTGTGTCGCCAAAC
The DNA here is from genome assembly GCA_039810845.1 of Runella sp. Classification (GTDB taxonomy): domain Bacteria; phylum Bacteroidota; class Bacteroidia; order Cytophagales; family Spirosomataceae; genus Runella. Next base: position 1,159 of record JBDHXS010000394.1, read on the forward strand.
TGCGTTTTTATCATTGTATCGTCAATCACCTCTACCATTGTATAAACTCCACAGTATTTGGTACCTTCGCCAAAATCAATATAAACTTTATAAAAAGCTGTTTGAGCTGCTGGAATGCCTGCTTCACGAAAAATATCAGCAGTTACTTTTTCGCGTATCAGTGAGTTATCATTGGCTCCAGGTGCCATCGAAAGCTCCTTAAAACCATAAAAACGTTGGTTTTTGGTTTCGGGAAACTGTTTTTCAAATTCATCAAACGACAGTCTGAATGGTAATTTGTATAAGCCTTGCCCCCACGACATCATCAAAGTGGAGTTGCCCTTGAGCCGAAAACCTACTTTGGTCCACACTTTACCGTTAAATTTTAGGGTCACAGCCCGATAATTAGGTTCTTCACTGCCAAATTGTAATCTTCCTTCTCCCATTCTTGGTGGGAATCCTTGTTGAGCATTGGGCATTGGCATTTTCTGACCCTCTTTGGGCATCATACTCGCTCCAGGAAATTTCCCACCTTTTCCAAACTCATTCCCGAATTTGTTTTTCATATCTGCCTTGATGCTGTCCCAATCGGCTTTAGTCATGGCAATCTCTAAGGTATTCACGCGGTTTTGCGGAAATACCAGTGCGTAATTAGGCTTATTTGGTTTTGCCTTTGCAACTTGGGGTTTGGATTGTCCTAAGCATCCAATGCTCAAAGACATCAACAGCAATAGAATCTGAGATACTTTCATCTTTATGGCAACGTTTAATGGTCATTACCATGGGGAAACGCAACTCGTGGCGACAACTGTTGTGAGTGCAGATAGACAGCAGAATTGTGTAGAAGAATATTAAGGAATTGTTAAGTACGTAATGGACTTCTACACAAATCCCTGAATGATAGGCACATTGATAGTAGTTAACAATAAAAAATCTATATTGCCCAAAAATAAATGAATGAAATACCTCACACGCTACGGCTTTTGGCTACATCTGTTGGGATGGGTAGTTTTTATTTTTTCACCTTTTTTATTTTTTCCATTTTCTACTTTCAGTGAAGACCCGAATTTTAAAGGGTTTTTTCTTGCCAAGCTTGTAGAATATGGTTTGCTGATTGTCTTTTTCTACTTAAATCTCCAAGTTTTTACCCCTATTTTATTGACTAAAAAAAAGGGCTTCCCCTTTTTTTTAGCGCTTTTGCTTGGGCTGTTGGTCTGTTTGTTGATTCCTGAATTGTTACTCCGTTTTTTTGTTTTTGAACCCAATTCCTTTCTACCGCCCCCGCCGCCACAACCTATGGGCGATATGAATATGCCCAATATGGTACCACCACCGCCGCCAAACAATAGGATATTACCGCACCAAATCTCCACTTTTTTGTCATTTTCGTTTGTGGCCTTGGTGAGTTCAATGCTCGCACTTGTACGCGACCGCCTGCGCGAACGCGAAGAAAAACAGCAGATTCATATTGAAAAAGTAGCCGCGGAGTTGGCCGTACTGAAGCTACAAATTAGCCCTCATTTTCTGTTCAATACCCTTAATAACATTAGGTGGCTTACCCGTCAAAAATCAGACAATGCCGAAGACGCTGTCGTAAAATTGTCACAGTTGTTACGGTACGTAATTTACCAAGCTCATCAAGAAAAAGTACCTTTATCGCAAGAAATCAGCCATTTACAGCATTATATTGACCTTCAAAAAATGCGCTTAACTGAAAAAGACAATGTGACGTTTATCTGCGAAGGAGCAATAGAAACATACCAAATTGAACCTTTGCTATTTATTCCTTTTGTAGAAAATGCCTTTAAATATGGCTTACATAGCCAACATAAAAGTGAAATTATGGTGGGAATGAGAGTTTCGGAAAATACGCTTTTATTTTTTACCGAAAATCCCATTTTTGAAAACAATCTCCCCAAAGAGGGTCAGTCGGGAGTAGGTATTCAGAACGTAAAACGACGTTTGGCGTTGCATTATCCAGACCGCCACGTTTTACAGATTGAAAACAAACAAACTATTTTTAGAGTAGAACTTTTATTACAACTCAAACCATGACCCCACTCCGTTGTATAGCTATTGATGATGAGCCGTTTGCGCTCGAAATCCTGTCGGATGATATAAAGAAGATTGTTTTTTTAGAACTTATAACCACTTTTTCGAGTGCTTTGGATGCTTCTGCATGGTTAAACGCTAACGCGGTTGACCTGATTTTTTTGGATATTCAAATGCCAACCCTCACAGGAATACAATTTTTGAGGACAGTCCCTAACCCGCCGATGGTCATTTTTACAACCGCCTACGAACAATACGCACTGGAAGGTTTTGAGCTTAACGTAATCGACTATTTGCTGAAACCCGTTCCGTTTGAACGATTTTTGAGGGCTGTTCAAAAGGCATACGATTTGTTTGAGCTTCGTAAAAAGGAGGTTCCTTCGTCTCCTATCATTGAGCGAGGTTTCTTCTTTATTTTTTCGGAATACAAAGAAATTAAACTTTTTTATGATGAAATCATGTATGTGGAAGGATTAAAGGACTACGTCAAAATCTTTACGATACATCAGTCTAAGCCTATTTTAACCCGACTGAATCTAAAAGCGATGGAGGCGAAGCTATCGTCTGATCAGTTTTGTCGGGTTCATAACTCATTTATTGTGGCTTTCGATAAAATCACTTCTTTTCAGAAATCAAAACTTCAGGTAGGTCATTGGGAAATTCCCGTAGGAAACCGATTTTTAGCCAATTTTGAACAAAAATATCGTGCTTCGATTTAACGTGCCAGAAGCATAGTGCCCGTTTTAACGAAGTTTTTTCCAAGAGAATCTGTGATTTCGAGGCGATAAACGTATGTTCCTTCTACGGCGGGTTGGCCATTTATCATACCATCCCAGCCATCCAGCGCATTAGCTGTTTCAAAAAGCACTTGCCCCCAGCGATTGTACACAATCAGTCGTGATTTATCCATAAATTGACCTTTGGGGGCAAATTTTTCGTTAACATTATCACCGTTAGGAGAAAAAGCATCAGGAATAAACACGATGGCATCGCGCGTGAAGACATAGAAATTAGAATAACTAATGCGGGTTGCGTTTTGCGTTTTGGCTAATATTCGATAGCGAAACAACTGCTGATCAGGATTGTATTTATTCGGGTCAAAGCTGATATCTTTTCCTAATGGTTCTTGTGCAACTATATTGCCTTGCTCATCTATTACTTCTAAGTCGTACCTATCTACGGGCAGCAAAAAAGGCGTTTCGGGTGTCCAATCAACAGTTGAATTTGTTTTAGAGTACAACCGAATCGAGCATATAGGTTCAGTAGGCTCTGAGCGATTTCCACAAGCATTTTCGTATTGAATTTTATAACAATATGACTGAGCTGCAGGGTCAACGGTTTCATCTTTAAAGGTTAGAATATTGTTTTTAATCGCAACTTCTTTAAAATCGTTACTACCGTTTTCGGCCCGTAAAAAAATAGTTTTATAATTTGGGGTAGTTCCTGTTGCTGGTAAATCGGCGCGAATTTCTATTCGTTGTTCTTCTTCTAAAACTGTTGCAAAGGCATTACGAACAACTGAGGGAGTTTCGTTTGAAATGGCTTTGGCACAGCGCAAAGCCGATACCGATTCGACTCCATTTGTAAGAGTGACAGTGATTTGGTAGCAATATTGTTGGCCACAGACCACATCACTATCAATAGTGGAATTTGTAGTACGGGCAAGGGCAGTTCCTATATTAACACCGTTGCGTGTAATTCGATAATTTTGAAATGCTGCTGATGGTGGGTATTCTTTCCAAGACAACGCATTTTGGCGGTTTTGAGCTACTACGTCCAAATTTGTCGAACATACTTCGTTGGAAATGACGGCGGCATTGTCGCAGCCATCATTGGCACTGAGCCGAAAACAATACGTATTTTTATTGGCGTCAATATCTCTTACTGTAATCGTTGTAGTATCGTTGGTAGTCATCAATTGACCCGTATTCTTAAAGGTTCCGCTGCCGTCATTTACCTGAATTTCTGCCGTTGCCCCTTGCGAACCTTTCACGAGTACATCCACCAGCCCATCAGCCCGAGTGGTTACTTTACGAATTGCTACAGCCGATAAATTGGTCGTACTTAATACCACAGAAGCCGCAGGTTTTGAGCAACCCAACGATTGCCCTGCTACTGAACCCATTACAGAAATTGTAGCAGCGGCGGTATTGGCTGGGTAAGGGTACGAAGTTACCATGGTGGTGGCACTTTTAGGAATTTTAGACGTAACACCCCCACCCCAATTAATCACAAATTCATCATAGCGCTGCGTGGTTGAATCTACGGGAATCGTCACTTGAACTTTGCCTCCGCTACAAGCTTTTACTGTAAAGTTGGGCGCATAATATACTTCTACGGTTTGGCAAGCTACTGAACCTGTCCCTCCCGTATTTGAGGTGCCACTGCCGAGTTGTAAAATACGATAAGTACCCTGTTTTAAATATGTATTGTCTTTTCGATCTTCCAACACATAGCCCGAATTAGGCAGGGTAGGATCCCCCCCTTTGTAGTCATAAATATATTTATCACTAATTGCAGAAGTGTTTTGGACAGTTACTTTAAATGGTGCACAACCTCTTACAACTGCATTTGAGTTATTGACCGTAAAACCTCCTTTTGAAACATTAGGGGGTAATTGGTTACACCAATCCACATTTGACTGAGCATAAAGCTTGTCAAAAGAGAGAATTGTTACTAAGAGTAAAAGATATAATTTCATGGTTTTGTGATTTCCGATTTCCTTCCCACCAAAGAACGTATCTTTGCTGCTCGTTGTTTCACTAACAAACTTACCCCATTCTAACATAAACGGAATCATAAACATAAAACGTTGTTTTTAACAAACTATTTTTATCTGATACATGGATAGCAATAATAATACCAATTCCATCCGGTTGGACTCTATAGAAGACGCGATTTCGGATATTCGTGATGGTAAAATCATTATCGTTGTGGATGATGAAGATCGCGAAAATGAGGGAGATTTTATTTGTGCCGCTGAAAAGACGACTCCTGAAATGGTCAATTTTATGGTCAAAGAAGGACGTGGGCTTATGTGTGCCCCTCTGACAGTAGAGCGTTGTGAAGAATTAGGGCTTAAAATGATGGTAGGGGATAACACCTCTACGCATGAAACCCCATTTACGGTATCGGTAGATTTACTAGGTCATGGTTGTACGACCGGTATTTCAGCCTCCGACCGCTCTAAAACCATTCAGGCATTAGTCAATCCCGATATCAAACCCGAAGAATTGGGCCGCCCTGGGCATATTTTCCCGCTTCGCGCTATGCCAGGAGGTGTATTGCGGCGTACGGGCCATACCGAAGCCGCCATTGATTTTGCAAAATTGGCGGGTCTTCAGCCCGCAGGAGTGCTTATCGAAATTCTTAATGAAGATGGTACGATGGCTCGTCTGCCTGAACTGCGTGTG